>NZ_LBEZ01000018.1:0-145013 GCF_013363245.1 Marinitoga sp. 1135
AGGATTAAAAGAAATGGGGCTATACGAAACCAGGAAAATAAAGTATATGGAAGCATCAACGGGGATGAAAAGGAGATTAAATCTAGCAAGGGCATTAATAAAAGAAGCGGAAATATATTTACTTGATGAACCGACAAATGGAGTGGATATAGAAACGAAAATGAAGATATATGAAATAATGGAAGAATTAAGTCAAAAAGGAAAAACAATAATCTTAGCCAGTCATGATGTAAGTGAAATAGAAAAAACAGACAGGATAGTGGTATTAAAAAAAGGGAAAATAACAGCAGATAAAAAGACAGGAGAAATCCTGGAAAAAACAACGAGAAAAAATGAAGAAAAATTGCTGGAATTAATCAAATGAGGCAAAAGCCTCATTTTGTTTTGATATGGTATAATTGAAGAGTAGAATGTGTGGTTTATAAAAACGAACTTTGAAAGTCCGTCGAAAGTGAGAAACTAATTAAAAATTTGCAGAATTGAAATTCTATAGTTTTTAATTAATTATTTATATTTCCTTTATTGCAAATACAAAAAAATTCTGGTAAAATTATACTTGGTTCTAATAATATATGCGCCCTCATAGTTCAATGGATAGAACGGCGGATTCCTAATCCGCAAATGGAGGTTCGATTCCTCCTGGGGGCACCACAAGATCCGGGAGCTTCCCGGATTTTTTGTTATTACAAAAAGGAGTGTGACATTATGTGGTATCCCGGTCATATAAAAAAGGCAAAA
Source organism: Marinitoga sp. 1135 (assembly GCF_013363245.1). Taxonomy (NCBI): domain Bacteria; kingdom Thermotogati; phylum Thermotogota; class Thermotogae; order Petrotogales; family Petrotogaceae; genus Marinitoga; species Marinitoga sp. 1135. The sequence continues at coordinate 739 of NZ_LBEZ01000018.1, forward strand.
TCGAAAATTAAAACATATTTAAAAACTGTTCAGGGTGTTCTGGAATTAGTTGATGCTAGAGCTCCATATGCCAGCAGGGCTTATGAGTTTGAGGATTTATTTAAAGATAAGGATAGAATAATATTGTTTAATAAAATTGATATTGCAGACGAAAAACAGTTAAAATTCTGGAAAGATTATTATAAATCCAAAGGATATAAGGTTTTAGAAACTTCTTTAAAGAAGGTAAGTATAAAAAGCTTCTTAACTAAAGTTGTTTATAAAACATTTCCTAAAAAGTTTAGAGAATTGCGTGTAATGGTTGCTGGAATTCCTAATGTTGGTAAATCTACGCTAATAAACAGTTTAAAAGGTAAAAAATCATTACGCGTTGGAAATACACCAGGAGTTACCAAAGGCGTTCAATGGATAAGTGTGAATGATAATTTTATGTTGCTTGATACACCTGGAATTTTATATTCTGATATATACAATAAAAAAATTCTCTATAAATTAATACTTATTGGTTCAGTAAAACCAGAAGATGATGAAAAAGAGTTTGCAATAGAGTATGGATTTAACTTTTTCAAGGAAAAATATCCAGAGATTTTAAAAACAGCGCTTAAAGGAGATAATCCGCCGGAGGACTATTATGAATTTTTAAATATGTTTGCTAAAAAAAGAAACTTTATAAAGTCTGGAAATGAATACGATATAGAAAGAGCCATGAGTACATTTTTAAAGGAATTGTCAGATGGAAAATTTGGAAAGGTTGTATATGATTATCCGGAGGATTATGAGATATTAAAGTGAGGGATTAATATTTTAAATGAGGTAAATATTTTTGGAATAAACCTATTTAAAGAATTGATAAAACAAAAGAATATAAAAACATTATTGGCTATTGTAGAAGCCATAGATTCTGATATTGTCCATTTAAAGATTAATAACAACAAACAGATTATTATAAAAAATCCCGGAAAGAATTTTAAAGATATAAAACCCGGTGATTATATAAATATCTTAAATAATGAAAGCGAAAAAAAAGATATTGTACAGACCAGAGAAATTTTAAAAATAGATGGGAAGTATATACATTTTAATTTATTGAACGCTAAAAATAACATTGATTTAATTTTGCCTGATAATTCAATAAATAATAACACAAAAAAATTTTTATTCTGGCTTGGAAAGTTCATTAATACATTTAATGAAGAAGTTTATAAATCCGATGAAAATATTCAGGAAAAGATAGTTTTTAATAAAAGCCAGAAAAATTTCCTAATGTCATTTTTAAAAGAGATATATAATTCTCTAACAAATAATAAATCGTTAAAGATTCCAGATCCTGTTAAAAGTGCCAATATAATAAAAAGTTTGATTATAACCGATTTAAAAGAAGAACTTAAAAAAAGCAATACAATTTCTAAAAACAATGAGCAAAAACATAATAGTGGTGTTCAAGATAAAATAATTCAAAATTCTAAAATTCAGAGTTTTGAAAATAAGGGAGAACAGTTAAATATTAATAAAAGTAAAACCATTGATAATGCAGGGATAAAAAAAGAAGAAGATAGAAAGGGTAATGAAGATATTAAAAAAGAAAACGATATTTTAGGAGAAAAGAAAGATATTCCTATACTAAAAAATCAAACACATAATAATATCGTCAAAAACGCAATAAATGCATATCAAAATTTTTCAAATATGAAACCAGAAGAAAACTTTATATTTTTATCACTTTTCGGATTTCCAATATTTTTTAATATAGGCAATGAGTTTAAAATAGATGAACATACTAAAAATATAGTGAAAGTAAAAAGGATCTCCTTTTCCATATTAACCAGAAATTTTGGAAATATCAAATGTATTATATATGAAATCAATAAATCCCTGAATCTTTCCTTTGAAATTGAAAAAGAAAACAAAAAGTTTTCAGATAAAATAGAGACGCTTATTGATGAAATAAGAAGAGAAGGATTTACCGTTGGAGGATTAAAGATTACAGAATTAAAAGAAGATTCCAACCTTTCTGGAGATGGTTTATATGGATAAAAAGGTTGTTGCAATGAAATATGATGAACTAACAGATGAAGTGCCAGTAGTTATTGCAAAAGGCATAAATCATATAGCTGAAAAAATACTTGAAATAGCAAAGGAAAACAATATTCCTATAATGAAAAATACAAAAGTAGTGGAATCTCTGTATTCAATGGATATTCCTTCAGAAATTCCAGAAGATATGTATTCCATTGTGGCAAAGATAATTGCTTATGTTATGAAACTCGATAATGAAAATACAGGAGGTATTTTATGAAAAATTACAAATATGCAATTGTATATCTTGATTTAAAACCAGAATATGCAAAATTATATAATCTTCCAGTAAAATTGCCAGTGCTTGTTGAAGATATGAAAAAGGTTGCAAATAAAAACAAATTGCCTCTCGATGTCATCTTAAGGGGTTTGGAAGCTCAATATGAAATATCAAAAGATGAATATTATAAGAGTTACCTTGTATATTTCTATTATGAAGCATTTAAAGAAGCGCTTAATAAAGATGACTTTGAACAGGCAAATTATTATCTTAATGCAGCGAAAAAGCTTGGTGGTGAAGATTATCGTTTTAACTTTTATAGGGCTTTGTTGTTAAAAAAAAGCGAGCAGGAAGAATTAGCTGAACTTGAATTGAAAGAAGCTCTTGTAAAGAATCCAAATTTTCATCTTGGTCATTTTGAACTTGGTAATCTTATGTTTGAAAGGAAATTATATGATGAAGCTCTTGAAGCATATAAAAATGCCCTTGAATTGAATCCTGAATTTCTTTTGCCAAAATTAAAGATAGCTGATGTATATATTGAAAATGGGTTATTTTCTGAAGCTATTCAGGAGCTTAATGAGCTTCTTGAAAAAGATCCGGGATTTGTTGCAGCATATGTTCGTCTTGGAATATTATTCAATCAATTGCAAAGATATGAAGATGCTGCATTAATTCAGGAAAAAGGATTAAAAATAGATTCTGAAAATGTGGAATTGTTATATAATCTTGGATTTACCTATGCACGTTTGGGGAAACATCTTAAAGCTGTAGAAGTGCTTAAAAAGGCTGCAGAAATTTCAGAAACAGATTATATATTACACGAATTGGCAATTGCCTATAGAAATATAGGAGAATATATAAAATCTTATGATACAGCTAAGAAAGCATATAATGTTGCTAAAAAAGAAAATAAAAATTTAATAGCTTTATTTTTGATAAAAATATTATCTATAATAGGTAATTATGAAGATATAGAAAAATATTATAACGAATTGAAGGATACTGAATTTATGGTTTCAGCAAAAACATTTTTAATGTTTGCATATATTTCAGAAGGTGAAATTGAAAAGGCAAAACAACTGGCAAATGAGTTAAATAACTATGGTTTGTATGGAAATATGGTTTCAATATTGGATAAGGTTGAAAAGTATGTAGATTATTTAGAAAGTATAGCAGATGAAAAGTATACAATACCACTAATCAATTCTTTTGATGAAGAAGGGTTTATTGATAAATTAGGATTGTATGAAAATTTAAAGAAAAATAACATTGAAATAGAAAGTTTATTAAATGATGAAATAAATGAGGAAATTTCTGGGTTAGAATTAATTACAAATGCGTTATTATTAAGTGGTATAGATTATGGTTTAGGCGAAAGAGTTGCAACATTATTGGCGAGATATTTATGGAAAGATGGAAAGGGACTGTTTATAACAAGATTCTTATTAAGAATTTATCAGGATAAAGTTTTTGGCAATTTTAGCACACTTGATGTGTTTATAAGCGATATAATAGAGGAAATGAAAGATTTGCATTTTGGCCTTTCGAGATTGCTTGCAGATTATGAGTTAAATTTAATAGATTTTGATGGGTTAATAGAATATAATTTAAGTGAGTTTGAGGATATAATAAAAGTAATAATTTCATATATGCATATAAAGCCATTAAAAAGCGAAATTGAAAATGAAGAGTTCGAAGATTCAAAAGTTCAATCGCTATTATTATGGTTAGCCAATCTTGATGAACTAATAAAAATTTAATTAAAATAATAGGTTGGGAGGCAGTATAATGAAGAATCTAAGGGGTATATTATTGGGGATAATTATCCTGATATTATTTGGAGCAGGTTGTACGTTAAAACAGGATCAAAAACCTGTTATTCAGTTAGTAGAGCCTAATTCTGATATTATAGATAGCGGTTTTAATTTTCATTTAAAAATTTCAGATGATGTATATTTAAAGGGTTTGACGATTATGATAAATAATTCTGAAAAAATAGAAGTGGTAAGAAATCCTGAATTTAGTATTTTAAATGATGGCCTTGATTTAATGAGTTCTTTTAAAATTAATGTATTAAACGATAAGTCAATAGAATTAATATCATTAAAACCATATCCTATAGATGAAATCCCTGATGGGGAAATATTACATATACTTATAACAGCTGAAGATAATATTGATAATAAAACAGAATTGGAAAAAGACTTAAAGGTTGTTAGAAAGCCTATTATTAAATTACTTCCTTCGGAAGAAGCATATGACACAGTAGAAGGTACATTTGATATAATGGCATATATAAAAGATATAGATGCTGAAGGGAAAGAGGATTTAAGCGAATATTCAATAAACTTATATCATAAAGGTAATTTAATAGATTCAACACTTTCTCCAGTTGAAATGAAATACAATGAACACGATAAGGATGCTACGGTTACAACGCAAACATTTGAAGCATATAGATATCCTGTTGGCGATACACTTGAGTTAAAAATTTCAGCAACTGATAGAGCATCAAATACAGTAACTTTAGAAAAGGAAATAAAAGTTGGGGGAAAAGCTCCGGAGATAACAATTATAAAACCAAATATGTTATCCTCAGGTGCAACAATTGTTAATATAGAAGCAATGGTTACAGATGATGTTGAAATAAAGTCAGTAAGATTATTGGTTAATGATGTAGATATAAACGGAGATATACATATAAAATCACTTGATGCGCCAGCATTAACGCTTGATGAATTTAAAAAGAAAGAATATGTAAAAAAGGTTTTTATAACTAAAAACAATGTGGAGCTTAAAGATTCAGAAACAAGGATTATAATCGAAGCTGAAGATAGAGCCGGTAATATTGTTTCGAAAGGATTTAAAATTGTTATAGTCAATAATGAAAATTCACCAACAAAGAGATTTAAAATAGTAAAAGAGTGGTGATTATTATAAAAAAATATATTTTGTTTGTGTTTTATCTTATATTATTCCAGCTCTTTTTTGGACAATCACTTAAATTAAAAAGTATATTTCCAGAAAATAATAGCGAAGGCATTTCGCCAACAGGTGTAATATTAAAATGGAACTTTGAAAATACGGAAAATAAAAAAATTACATATGATATATATTTAGGGGAGAATAATTCTCCCCGTTTGTATAATGAAAATCTTCCAACAAATATATATCCGGTAAAATTTTTAAAACCGGAAACAACATATTTCTGGAAAATTGCTGTTAAAGAAAATGGTGAAAAAATATATGAAACCCCTATTTTGAAATTTAAAACAAGAAAATACAATAATGGCGAGTTAATATGGGTAGCTTTTGTGAAGGATAAAACTCAAATTTTTTCATATGAAAATTATACTGTTACTGCTGGGAATAACGTTATAGATATATATGATGAAAATAAAAAAATAAAATTTTCATTAAAAGAAAGATTTGTAGATATAGATATTAAAGGGGAATTTATATATCTTTTAAATAATTCATACATAAAATTATTTGATATTTCAAGTGGGAATTTAATTAACCAAATTAATCTTGATAACATATATGCCAGTATTAAAATTGATAGCAATAATAATATATTTATATACAACAGCAAAAGACTGGAAAAATTAAATGGAAAAAGTGTGGTTTTTAGGATATCCTTCGATTCAGAAATAGAAAGTGTAATATTTAAAAAAGATTTTTTTGCAGTAAAAACCCAAAAAAACTTTTCTGTTTTTGATTTAAATGGCCAGATAATTAAAGAATTTAAAATTCCCGGTCAAATACTTGAATATGATAATAATATAATTGTTTTTAAAAATGCAAATTCGTTAATAATGTCTGATTTTTCTGGGAAGATGATAAAATTACCGTTTTATGCAGAAAAAATAAAGATTTCAAATGGATATATTATATATTATGAAAAAAACTATCTAAAGCTTTATAACTATAAAACCAAAAGAATTCTTGAATTTAAAAGTTTTTCTGATTTTTTAGATGTGAAAATAATAAACAATATCATTTATGTGTTTGGTGAATACACATATGCTCAGGACTTTTCAGGTAATATAATATGGAAACATTATTTTCAGGGGAATATAATTGTTTCAAAAGTTATAAAAACAGAAAGACAAACTTTTGTATTTATATTAAAAGACAGAAATTACAATAAAATTGTTGAAATATATGATTACGATATCGGTAAAAAAGAGAATAATGAAATCATAGCTGAAAATACTATATCAGATGAAAATATATTAAAAAATGAAACAAAAGAAAGTTTAATATCAACACCTATACTTTTATATCCTGAAAATGGAGATATTATAAATACTTATACTGTTTCACTAAAATGGAAAATGCCACATTCAGAAAATGCGACAAATATAAGATATGAGATATTTTTAAAAGAAATAGGAAATGGATATATAAAAGAACAAAAAATAAAAAATATAAAAAATAATGAATACACAATAAATTTAAAACCAGAAAAAAGATATATCTGGAAAGTAATAGCTGTTATAAATGAACGTAAAGTTGAAAGTTCTGAAAAAGAATTTTTAACAGGCAAAATGGACTTTGTTTTAAAAAGGCTAAATATGGCAGCAGATCAGATGCTTTTGGATTTATATATCAACAATGAAAAAATATATTTTACAGGTTATGGCGAAAATCCCGAATATAAAATATTGAACTTATTATATGGTGAAATTGATTTTAAATTTTCAAATCCAGATGTAAAAATATATTTGGAGAAATTTGAAAATTATGGAAAAAAGATAGAGGTTACAGATGATTCAAGTGCAATGATTATAGGTTTTTCCAGCAAAAAAGATATTCGTGGAGATATGTATTTATGTTTATTAAATACAAAAGATAAAAAAATTCTCTGGGAAACATTTGCTGGAAGTACCAAAAGGGATTCGTTTGAAGACTTTTATTTTGATAAAAATGAAGGATACATATACACCACAGGTACAATTGGGAATGATCGCTCTGAGACAAATATACAAATTTCAAAATATTCTTTAACAGGTTATAGAATATGGTCAAAAGAGTATGGAGGATATGATCTTGAATTTGCATCCAAAATAATAAAATTGGATCCATATTCATTTATTTTAGCAGGATCTACAAAATCATTTGGGAATGGAGGATATGACTTTTATATAATAAAAACCAATGAATTAGGTGAAAAAATCTGGGATTTAACAGCAGGTACTTCAAAGGACGATTTTGTTTCAAATATAATTCCTATTTCTAAAAATGAATTTATTGTGATTGGAACATCATTTAGAGATGTCCTTCAGCCATATTTTGTTAGATTAGATTCAAATGGATTTAAAACATATGGGAAAATTATTCCATTTGTAAATGATATAAATATTGTAAAAGCTATAAAAGAAGGAGAGTATATATATACTGTTGGCTGGGTTAGAGATAAAAATACATTAATAAGAAAAGGATTTATTGCAAAATTCAACTTTAACGGAGAAAAAATCTGGGCAAAAAGTTTTTCTATAAAAAAACAGGATACTATTTTTACAGATATAGGATTTATAAACAATAAAATGATAATTGCAGGAGTTTCTGAATATAAAAGTCCTAATTTAAGAGATATTATATTCATTCAAACAACAGAAAAGTATATTCTTTCAAATTTTACAGATGAAAAATAATAGTAAAAAATATGTTATAATATTAAATACGAAGGGGTATTCTATTTCAGGGAGGGGTAATAATGAAAATAAACGGAAAGATTCTGTTGTTTGTTTCTCTCATACTTATTATTTCCTTTTCTGTTTTTCTTTTTTATAGCGTTATTCAATCGCAAAATGCTTTGGAAGAAAGTTTTGTTAGTAAATTGATAGTTGCGCGTGATTCAAAGAGTATGTTTTTAAAAAACACCTTATCTTTAATAGAAAAAGATCTTGAGTATTTTTCAAAACTTCCAGTAATAATGCAGGATTTTAATGATATTGTAGCTCAGGAAACAATGTTTAAAAGTATGGGGGATACTGAAAATTTCTTAAAAGAATTAAGAGAAGTATATTATGAAAAAAATCCTTATAAAGAAAGAGAAAAGCTGATAAACTTTTTTTACGATGAAAATTTCGATGAATCAAAAATTTCAGATGCTGCACAAACAGATTTATATCCCTACAATTCAACCCATGAAGATTTACATCCTCTTTTAACGAAATTTGTTGATACAAAAGATATTTATTATGATATTTATCTTGTGTCAAAAGACGGAAATATACTATACTCTGTAAAAAAGAATGAAGATTTTGCTACAAATTTGAAAAATGGAAAATATAAAAATACTCAACTTGGAATTTTATTTAATATATTAGAAAGTTCTGGAGATACAAAAGTACATTTTTCAGATATAGGTAAATATAATGCCGGCAATAAAAAATATGGTTTTTTTGCAGGAATAAAAATCTTAAATGATTATGATGAAGTATCTGGATATTTTATAGTATATATTGATACAAATTATCTTGAATCTGCTTTAAAAGATAAAAGTGGAATGGGAAAAACCGGTATTACATATATCGTGGGAACAGATAAATATTTAAGAAGCAATCTTCCAGATAAAGAGGTATTATTAACTCAAAAAGCCAATACAAAGCCTGTAGAAAAAGCATTAAAAGGTGAAACAGGCTGGATGGTATCAAATAATTTTGAAGGGGAAAAAGTCCTCAGTGCTTATGCTCCATTTCAATTTAAAGAAGTAAAATGGGCGTTTATTTCAGAAGTTTCTGTTGAGGAAGCATTTGCAGCATCTAAAAAGATAAGAAATTCCCTGATTTTTATGTCTTTGATTATTATTTTAATTTCAATATTATTGTCTCTAATTTTTTCCAGGAAAATTACCAATCCTCTTGTAAATCTCAGCAAAAAAGTTGATAAATTTGCTTCTGGAGATTTCACTGTGGATTTTAAAATTGAAGGTAAAGATGAAGTAGCCTTAATAGCAAATTCATTAAAAAATATGTCAGATAATTTAAGAGATACAACATTATGGATGCTTGAAGCTGGTAAAAAAATAGAAGAATCTTCAGAAATTTTAGCGAAAATTTCAGAAAAAACGGCTTCTCTCAATGATAATGTATTAAAAAAATCGCAATTAATTGAATCTAATTCTGAAAATGCTTCAGCAACAACAGAAGAATTAACTTCAGGAGTAAATGAAGTTTCTACAGCAGCTCAAAATGTTTCTGAAACCGCTGCTGAAATTTCAAGATCAGTAAATAATACAACTCAATTGACGCAGGATGGAGAAAAATCAATTATAAAAATTGCTGAAATTATAGATAATGCAGTAAAAAAATCCAAGGAAACAGAAAAAACGGTTGCAGTTTTGGCTGAAAAAGCTCAGAATATTGGAGAAATTGTGGAGACAATTACCAGTATAACCGAACAGACAAATCTACTTGCTCTAAATGCAGCAATAGAAGCAGCAAGAGCTGGAGAAGCAGGAAAAGGTTTTGCTGTTGTTGCTGATGAAATTAGAAAGTTAGCAGAAGAAAGTAGAAAGGCTACTGAAGAAATAGCCAAAATATTAAATGAAATAAAAGATGGCGCTGCAAAAGCCAATCAGGCTACAGATGATACTGTAAAAGTTATAAGTCAGGTTGAAATAAGTGCAGATGAAATTCAAAGAAAATTCTCAGAGATACTTGAAAGAGTTGAAAGCATTAATGCAAGAGTAGAAGATTTAACAGCAAGTGCGCAACAACAAAGTGCTTCAACAGAAGAAATGGCTGCAGCTACAGATAAAACGGCACAAATGATATTGGAAATATCAAAAGAAGTATCAGATATAACAAGAGAAATTGAGGACGAAAGTCTGGAAATAGAAAATGTCAGTGAAAAAGCTATGGATTTATCGAAACTTGTAGAACAATTAAACGAAAGACTTAAAAAATTTAAGATTTAGAAATAAAACACCACCAATTAAGGTGGTGTTTTTTAAATTAATATATCATTGATTAATTAATTATTTGTAAAATTATTAGGACTTTTTAATAATTATTTGACATGAGATAAACTAGTATGTTATAATTCATATGTGAAAAATAAGTTTAAACAAAGAGGATGATAGTATGAAAGGGAAACAATATAATCATGAAGAGATTGAAAGAATAATTGCTGATAAGATCAAACAGGCAAATGAGCTTTTAAAAGAGGTTGAAGAATTACTAGATGAAGAAAGTCATTTAATTGAAACTGAGTCTCAAAGCCGATTAGGAGAACTTATAAATGGGCATATTGCTCTAAGTGAACATTCTGAAGAAATCAAAGAGAAAAGCGGAACTTCCCAAAAAGATTAGGAAGATCCGCTTTTTATTTATTTTAAGAGCATTTAGACCATCCGCAGGTTTTACATGAAATACATCCTTCTGTCATTAACAGGGAATTTTTGCTTAGACAGGTAGGACAATATGTATTACCTTCGTTATCTATATAATAGCCTTTTGTATATTCGAGTTTATTAGCGTGAACAAACTTTTCAACTTCTTCTCTACTTAAAGGTTTTCCAACATGAAATACCTCAATATCTCCTTCGTTGTCTTTCCATAAATCTTCGAAATCCTCAAGTGCTTTCTTAATTTCACCAGAAATACCTTTACAATATGTACCTTTTACTTTTGACAGCTGCTCTAAAATTTCATCTGCTGAGACACCTGATCTCAAAGCGATGGATGAAAGTCTTCCTATAATTTCTGCGGTTTCTGTACCATCAGAAAGGAATATTTCTATTGCTTCACCGTTATCATCAAATGAAACTGTAATATATACCGTTCCTGATCCTGTTTTATATTTTCTTGTTACGCTTTTTAAAGTATCCTTTCTTGGCCTTGCTCTTAATTTATGCTTTTCATCAAGAACAAAGAAAGTAACCTTTTTATCGTCTTTCTTTTTTGCTTTGGTTAAAACCTGTGTTTCTAATGAGCCATCTCTATATATTGTAATTCCTTTTAAACTTAATTCCATAGCCATTTTATATATATTTTTAATATCATCAACAGTTGCTTCTTTAGGAAGGTTAATGGTTTTGGAACATGATGCATCAAGATAGCTTTGAATCATATGTTGAGCCATTAAGTGATCTTCACCTGAAATGTCCATGGCAGTTACAAAAACGCGTTTTATTTCCTCGGAAATACCTTCAATATTTTGAACACTCCCTTTTTCTATAATCTCTGCTTCTAACTCACTGGTGAGTTCTCCATCTAATTTTTCTTTTAGAATTCTGTTCATATATGGTAAAGGGACTCTATTACCTTCTTTGTCTGTCATATATCTAATATATGCAAGCATAAAATTTGGTTCTATACCACTTGAAGTATCTGCAATATTTGAAATTGATCCTGTTGGTGCAACAGTATTAACCTGCACATTTCTTTTAAATTCTTTTGCTTCATTAAAGAAATGTTTTCTAATAAGCTCATTCCACTTTCTTATATTTTCTGAAAAATCATCTTTGAGCATGGCAAAAGGAATAAATCCTTTTTTGTATTTTGATCTGTCAAATAGAGGGAAACTTCCTCTTTCTTTAGCTAATTCAGTACTTGCAAGATGTGAATAATATGCAAACTGTGCAGTACTTTCAGCCATAAACCTTCTTCCTTCTTCAGAATTATAAGCTAATTCCTTTTTAAACAAAGCATCAGCAAGGCCCATAATACCGAGACCAATAAATCGTTGTTCCTTTGAAACCTTATCTATTTCTTCAAGTGGATAAACGTTAATATCTATAACATCATCAAGAAAGCGGCTGCACCAGTAAATTAAATCCTTGAAAAGCTCGTTATTTTCATGATCAGGGTTTCCAAGATTAACAAAATCCACAACCTTAGCCAGATCAATAGAACCAAGATTACAACTTCCATATGGAGGAAGAGGTTCCTCACCGCATGGGTTAGTAGCACTTACAGGAGTTACATCGCTTAGTGCATAATACTTATTGTGCCTTCCTAAAAATAGCATTCCGGGATCGCCTGATTTCCATGCATTATTTGCAATTAAATCAAATAACTCTCTTGCTTTTATTGTTTTTTTTATATTTGAATTCGGATGACTAAGTTCAATTTCTTCATCGTTTTCTAACTTTTTTAAGAATTCTTCTGGATTATCGAAATTAACGGAGATATTGAAATAGTTTAATACAGACTTACCATCATTATTCTTTTTTGAATTAATAAAATCAATTACATCAGGATGGTCATATCTCATAACAGCCATTTGAGCGCCTCTTCTTGCTCCACCTTGCTCTATTGTTGAAGCGGTAGTATTAAAGACATTCATAAAACTTATTGGACCAGATGATTTTCCACCTGTGCCAGCAATAGAACTATCTTTTGGTCTTAAAACAGAAAAATCATATCCCACACCACCGCCATATTTTTGAATTAAAGCTGCATCTTTAACAGCTTCAAATATTCCTTCCATAGAGTCTTCTAATGGAACAACAAAACACGCAGATAACATATTATGTCTATTTCTTGAATTATATATTCTTTTATAATCTTCAATAGTCATTTCTTCTAAGGGCTTTTTAAATATTTCTAATGGCAAAGTTTTTCCAGAATTGAATAATGTTGGACTATTGGGAAGGAAAACACGACTTTTAAGAAGTTTATAAAATTTCTTTTCAACATTTCTTATTTCTTCAATATCTTCCGTATATAAAATTTCAGCGCTGGCTATATATCTTGAAACCCTCCTTGTAATATCTTCCCAGCTATGTTCTAAATAATTACCTTCTCCATCTTTTAGAAAATACCTATCTCGTAATATCCTTTCAGCATTTTCAGATGGAGAAATATTTATAAAATGGTCAAGAAAATCATCAAGATTAAAAATTTCAGTCACACCATTACCCCCTTCGATTTTATTCCAAAAAAGATTATACCACAATATATGGTGGGAGTTACCAATTATTTACACAAGAAATAGTGGAATATTATAATATAATATTAATAAAAAAAACAGTTGACTTAAAGATTTTTTTGTATTATAATAAAAACGAACGTTCGTTCGAAAGCGGGGTGAGATTTTGAAAGGTGTAAAGGAAAGGATTATGGATGCAGCAGTAGAGTTGTTTTATAAAAAAGGATTTGCCGCAACAGGAGTTAGAGAAATTGCAAAAAAAGCTGGTGTAAGCACATCAATGATTAATTATCATTTTGGTTCAAAAATGGGGATTTTGAAAGAAATAATGGAAGTTCTTTTTGAAAAGCTTATTGAGGAATTTAAAGTTACAAATCTTGATGGGAAACCGCTTGAAGAGAGGATAAGAATTGCTATTAAAGCTCTTGTAAAATCAATAAAAAACAATGAAAAGATGTTCAGAATTATGCTCATGCAAATTCCTGATGAAGAAAGTGATTTAATTGAATACAGGGCATCTAAGGTAAGGGAAATTATTTATAGCGTGTTTAAAAATCATTTTGAAGGATTTGGAGATGAAAAACATTTTGAAATTTTAGGTCCAGCATTGAGCGGTATGATTTTTTCGCATTTTATTTTAAAGGATATTATTCCCCAGGTCTCAGGAATAGAATATCCAGAAGATTTTTATGACACTTACGCAGATTATATTGCAGATTTATATCTTCATGGAGCATTAAGCATTATCAATAAAAATAAGTAAAGGGGAGATAAATATGGAAAGATATGTAGATTTTATAAGAAATCATAGAAAAGGTTTATCAATTCTTCTTGCTATAATTAATATTGTAGCGCTTATAGGGTTATTTAGAATAAGATTGAATGTTGATATGAAAACATTTCTCCCAACTGATTCTGCGTATTTAACAACATACGATGAAATAGAAAAAAAATATGATTTATCAGATCAATTAATTGTAATGTTTGAACTTAATAAAGATCCTTTAAAAGATATAAATACGTATAAAAAATTGTGGCAATTACAGAGGGAACTTGAAGAGATAGATGGTGTAAACTTTATTTCCAGTTTATTTCCAGAAAACTTACCGGGATACAATATAAAAAATGCTGATGAAATTACAGAGAACTTTATAAAAAAGATAGATTCTATTGAAATGTTTAAAGATAAGTTTTTAAGAGAGAAAAATGGGAAATACTATACGCTGTTTACTATACCATTAAAAACAGAGGACTTTAAAGTGGTTAATGAAATAGAAAAAAAACTTGAAGGTATAAATCACTACGGTGCTGGAACGGTATACTTTACAAAAAAATTATTTGATTATTTATTTAATCTTTATATTTATCTTCCGCCTCTTGCGTTTATAATAATGCTTATTATTTTCTCTTTACAATTAGGTTCTAAAAAAGCTGCATTTTTCTCTGTGATACCTGCTGGTATGGGATCGTTGTGGACATTGGGATTAATGGGATGGTATGGTAAGGAATTAACTATAGCCAGCGTTCTGGTTCCGATCTTTACCATTATTATGGGAAGTGCTGATGGAATGCATTTTTTAACGCATTATATAGAATATATAGAACGCGGTCTTAATAAAAGAACTGCTGTTATTGAAACATTAAAAAGTACCGGGATTGCAATGATTATGACAACTGTAACTACAATAATTGGCTTTATTTCAATGGTATTTATTAATTCAAATATGATGAAAGAAATGGGAATATGGACATCATTTGGTATAGGTTTTGCAGGAATTGCAACATTATATATATTGCCACTTATTATTTTTGGTAATGTTGAATTAAAAAGAAAAAGAACACATGTATTTGATGTTTCTTTTGTAAAAAAATATTGGAATATAAAAGGTGTGTATATATACATAATCTTTATTTTAATTTTTGGATATTTAATTACTAATATAACAATAAAATTTGATCAAATTTCCATGTTTAAACGATATACAAAGGTAAGAAAAGACTATGAAAAACTTAGTTCTGTTTTTGATTTTAATATTCCTATTATGGTAGATTTTGGAACAACCCGAGAACCGCTTGATAAAATATATTTAAATGAAATGGGAAGTTTAAAAGAAACGCTTAAAGATAAAATATATGATTTTACATATCCACAGGAATTTTTAGATGTAATGGGAAGGGAATTATACAATTTTAAAATGTATCCAAATGCTTTACAGATTTTAATTATGAAAAAAGGTTTGAAAAATAATCCATTATTTGATCTTGTTAAAAACAGGGATTATCTTGCAATAATAACTCCAAAGGATAATTCAGAAGAAACTTTAAAAGAAATAGAAAATGATGTATTAAAACTTAAAGATAAGAAAATATTTAAATCAATAAATATAACAGGAATGCCTTTTGTTTTCAATGAAATGAATACTACAGTATTACACAGTCAGATAAGCAGTCTTATAATTAGTGTGGTATTTGTATTTCTATCACTATTTGTCATAGTAAGAAGTTTAAAAATATCATTTTTTGGAATATTACCATTATTTGGTGCATTAATTATAGAATTTGGTGTAATGGCATTATTTAAAATTCCGCTTAATATTATAAGTGCTTTAATGTCAAACATTACAATAGGTATTGGAATTGATTATGCAATTCATATGATAGGAACATATGGATATTATAAATCTCGAAGCGAAAATCCAATTGAGGAAACATTTAATGTTGTTCAAAAACCAATTATGGCAAATGCAATAGGATTGTCTTTGGGATTGTCTATATTAAACCTTTCTCCATTTACATTCCATTCACATCTTTCAGTAATAATGTGGTTTGGTATGCTTAGTGCATCAATGTTTACATTAATATTATTACCATATTTTTTCAGGAGATTTGATATAAAATAATTAGAACCCTTCGTATGAAGGGTTCTAATTTTATTGAGGATATTATCTGAATAACTGTGTAACCTGTTGTGGTAATTGATTTGCCTGTGACAACATTGCAGTACCACTCTGGAGTAAGATTTGTTGTTTTGTATATTCTGCATATTCTTTTGCCATATCTGCATCTCTGATACGTGATTCTGCTGCTGTTAAGTTTTCTGAAGCTACTCCTAAGTTCTTAATTGTATGTTCAAGCCTATTTTGAGCGGCACCTAATTTTGCCCTGAATGCAGATACCTTATAAATAGCTGCATCAATAGCACTTACAGCAAATTCTGCGTCACTTTGAGAGTTAATCTTCAAACTACTTACAATACCAATATTATCAGCTTTCATACTTTCAAAACCTAAAGATATAACCTGACCTTCATTGGCACCAATATGATACTGAATAGGATTTACTCCATTTGCTCCTGCTGTTACAAGGCCATATACAGCTATTGCACCACCATCTATTTTTGTTCCAGAAGCAAGAGTTCCACCATAATCTGTAATTTTAGAAATCTGTGTTTTATCCCATCCAATTATAATTGATCCACTTCCTACAACAACAGTTACAGAACTCGCATTTACTGATACTATTGAAGTTGATGTATCAATTGTTCCATCTTCTTTAACCACAGTAACCTTAACATCAAGTTGACTTGTTGCTCCACCAGCAAATTGTCCAACTTCTATAATAACATTAGCATTAACGTCTATACTATTTAAATTTCCTCCACTTTTAATTTCAAAATGAGCTGAACCAGGAGAAACAAGTTTAGCTTCTGCACTTCTTGTTCCTCTAATTGAACCATCAAGAAGATTTTTTGTATTAAATTGAGTTGTCTTAGCAATTCTGTTAATTTCATTTCTTAATTCAGTGAATTCATTTTGTAATTGATCTCTATCAACATCTGTGTTAGTATCTGTAGAGGATTGAACTGCTAATTCCCTCATACGTTTTAAAATGGAATGAACTTCATCAAGCGCACCTTCAGCAGTTTGGATCATTGAAATAGCATCCTGTGCATTCCTGATAGCTGTGTTTAACCCTTTAATCTGGTTTCTCATTTTTTCTGAAATTGCAAGTCCTGCTGCGTCATCTGCTGCTCTGTTAATTCTAAGACCAGAAGAAAGCTTTTCGAGTGATTTGCTCATCTCACCTTTTACATTACTTAACGTTCTCCAGGCATTTAAAGCCTCCATGTTATGGTAGATTCTCATAAAAACTACACCTCCATGTTTTTATAATTGATTATAATATTTATTTTGTTTTGAATATTACAGAATATGGCTCACTGTCATATTTATCAGCTTTAGAATTATCAAATTCATCAACAATCTGGGAAGAATCAATTTTTATTTCCCAGGTTTGGGTTGAATCAAGAGTTATTCCTTTTAAAACACCGTAAAAACCTATTTCTTTACCTTCTGGATGATTATCCTTTAATAATGAAAACTGATAATTTTTATTTGTTTCATAAACCTTTACAGAAATAGTTAAAGAACTTCTTGTTTTAATAAATGATTCATCTATAAATTCTATATTTATTATTGGATTTGTTGTTGGCGTTGAGATGATTATATTATTTATTGTTGATATATTATTCTCAGGATCATAAGAATAAACAAGTTGATTGTCCAGGGTAACTCTATATAAATCTGGTGGTTGATCCTCTTTTACAAGAACTTCGAAATACTTTTTTACTTCAAAATTATTATCAACATCTTTAACAGAAATTTCCACCAAGTTATGACCAGATGGGAATTTATAAGAAGTAAAAACTGTATTGGTTCTTGTTTGTATAGGTTCAGATACATATTCATCTTTTCCATTTACTGAAAATGTATATACATATGTAGCTGGGTATGTATAAGCTGTTTTTAAATTAAATTTAATATTGAATTCGTTTAACTTATCTGACAGAGGGTCAACGTTTATTTCTTCTGGCATAAAATACGAAATAATTGAGCCATCACTTTTTTTCTGTTCTAAAGTATATTCAAGTTCAAAATTATTTATAACTTCAGAAATTCTAAAATACTTATAATATTTTCTGGTATATTTTGTATCTTCTTTTATAATGGTTAAATCTAATTCATAACTTCCATTTTCAAAAAACATAGTATCCGTATTTACTTCTGTACCATTTTTTGTTAAATTTAGAATTTTATAAATTCTTCCATTTTTCTTAAAAATAAATTTATATTCTAACTCATTTGAAAAATCATAATTTTTATTTACTCTTATTTTAAAAAATATAGGATCCCTGGTTGTTAATGTAGTATCATCAGTAATTAAAATATTTTTATTCATATAATCCTTTTTATATATTTCAAGAGTTGCATCAAACTCATCAAACTGCTCAACCTTTAAAGGATAAATAATTTCTGTAGAATATTCCGTAACTTCATTTATTACTGAAATATTCAGATTAATATCTCCGTCTTTAAGATAAAATGGACCATACTTAAAACTTTTTTCTGCTAACATTGTTGATTCAATAGTTGTATCTTCTGTTGAAATCTTATATGTATACGAAGCTGGTAAATCATATTTTTCATTTAAGTTTATCAATGCATATAACGGTTCATTGGTGGTTAATGTGCTATTTTTTGAAACTAAGTCTCCGTTAAAAGAATCTTTATGTAATTCAAAGGAAAAATTAAAAGTAGTATCTATATTTTTAGGGTTAATCTCAACGGTTGTTCTTCCAAAACCGTTATTTTGTGTATCATAAACTTCGACGCTAATAGTGTGTTTTTTATTTTCAAAAAACATAGGAGTTGATTCAAAGGTTTTGTTTTTTAAACTGCCACTTTCAATTAAATTAGAATCGAAGTATATTTTATATGTAAAATCGCTATTATATAATAGATTGTTGTCAAATGAAACCAGAGCTGTATAGTATCTATATGGATCATATAATTCAGTGCTATCAATAATTTCGTTGGTTTTAATATTTTTAAATTTCAAATTTGGGTTTAGTTCTTTTTGGTAGTCATAAATGTTCAAAATTAATGAATTATTGCTTTCATACGTATCTCCCCCCAACAAAAATATTCCTGTAATCTTGTATTTTCCTGCTTCATTAATTTTAAAAGAAGCAGTATATGTATATCGATCGACAGCAGTCATATTTACTGATTTTATGTTTGATGTATTATTCATATCTTCAATTTTTAATGTCGCACTTCCAATATCTGCCAGTGGAGAAGAAATTTTAAGAGTGATAGATTCATTTGCTTCTGAAACACTCTTGTTAATAACAGAAACACTTTCGCTACTATATGATATTTCCACATTAACTTCGAATTTTGCAGGTTTAGTACACCCTGAAAAAAGTAGAATAAATATAAAAACAAGAAGATATATGTTTTTTAATTTCATACGGATCCCTCCATGGAAATTCTTTCAATATATCATTCTTTGGAAAAAATTTTTTTCCTAAAAATAAGAATCCTCAAAAATAATTAATATATTATCCTGTATGTAAAAAATGAGTATTAATTCAATATTAATCTTAATTTTCACACTTTAAAATTTAAACTAAAAAGAGTATAATTAATTACCAAAGAAAATTTTATAAAGAGGTGATATGATGAATTTAAAACAACGTATTTTACTTGATTTTTTCCTTATTGTGATTATTTCTGTTATAATTGGTGTTCTTGGAATATACTCTACAAACGATATAAAAACTTCTGTAATTGAAATTGCAAGCGAAAATCTTCCAAAAGTACAAAAGATTATGTCAATTTATCAATTGCAAACCGAAATTGAAAGATCAGAAATGGCTTTATTGGGATTTACTGATCAAAAATTAAGAACAGCAGAATATGAAAAAATTTCTAAAACATGGAAGGAAATAGACAGATTAATTAGTGAATATGAACAGATAAAATTGACAGATCAGGAAAAAAAATATTGGGTAGAATATAAAAAGAAATTACAAAATTGGAAAACAGAACATGCAAATTTCATGGCATTATCAAAAAAATTAGATGAAACCAAAATATTGGATCCAAAATCATTAAAGTTAGATATAAAAACATATGAAGCAGATTTATATCGCTTTGCCTGGATGCTGGAGAAATCCATACTTGAAAATGAACCATTTAATGAAGAATTAAATCCCCACAAAAACCCATTTGGAAGATGGCTTGATAGTTACCAGACAGAAAATGATTATCTTGCAGATATGTTTAAAGATATGAAAAAATACAATTCTGGATTATTAAAAACTGCAAGTACAATAAACAGATTTTTAAAAAAGCAGGATAGTAGTAAAACACAAATGATGCAGAAAATATATAATAATGCTTTAATGCCATATTTAGATAAAATATTTGATGTTTTTGATACAATTAATAATATTTCAGATGAGGCTTTAAAGTTAAAAGATCAAATGGCATATCAAAGTTTAAATGTAGATTTACCGTTGTTTGAAGAATCCACAGCAGTATTAAAGAAAATAGTTGAATATAATAAAGCAGAAGCGGAGAAAAAAGGCGAAGATGCTCTTTCTAAATCACAAAAAGCATTGTTTATGGTTCTTACAGGGATAATTGCAGGTGTGATAGTTTCAATATTACTTGGACTTATTATAAGCTCAAATATCTCAAAAAGAATAAATATCCTTATGAAAAAGATAAAGGCCTTTGGTAAAGGTGATTTAACAGTAGACTTCTCTTTAAGTGGAAAAGATGAAATTGCACAGATGGCAAATTCTCTTGCAGTAATGGCAAAAGATTTAAGAAAATCCATGCAATTAATATCTGAATCATCCAATAAATTGGCTTTATCAGCTGACGCTTTGGCTTCAGTTTCCGAAGAACAAAATGCTATTTCTGAAGATTTACAGTCTCAATCCAGAATAATTGAAAGTAACACAGATGATGCATCAGCGTCTGTTGAAGAAGTATCATCAGGTGTTGAAGAAATCGCGGATTCAGCTCATTTGATTTCGCAAAGTGCAGAAGAGTTAGCGTTTAAAGCTACTGAAACATCAGAAGCAGCTAAAAATGGTGAAAAATCTGTAGAAAAAATTGTAGAAATAGTAGAAAAAGCAGTTGAAGAATCGAAAGTTACACAGGAAAAAGTACAGGCTTTGTCTGAAAAAGCTCAAAATATTGGAAATATTGTAGAAACAATAACAAAAATTACAGAACAGACAAATCTATTGGCATTAAATGCTGCAATAGAAGCTGCAAGAGCTGGTGAGGCTGGAAAAGGATTTGCGGTAGTTGCAGATGAAATTAGAAAATTGGCAGAACAGAGTAAATCTGCAACTGAAGAAATTGCAAAGATACTTATATCAGTAAAAGAAGGAGCTCAGGATGCAAATGAAGCTATGAACGATATAGCAAAGGTAATTAAAGATATTGATATTGAATCCGAAAATGTTTTTGAACAATTTAAAGCAATTCATGAAAAGGTTGAAGATATAAATATGAAAGTTCATGAATTATCCTCGGGAGCAGAAGAACAGAGTGCATCAACAGAAGAAATGGCTGCTGCTATGGATAGAATTTCTGGAGTTATAGATGAAATTTCTCAGCAGGTAAAACATATGGTTTCCGCGATTGAACAACAAACAGAAAGTTCAAGACAGGTAAATGAAGCAGCAGAAGAAAGTAATAAATTATCGCAATCATTGATGGAACTTATTAAAAAATTTAAAATATAAATAATAAAAGGGCATGCAAATCGCATGCCCTTTTATTATAAATTTATAACCTCTAAATTTACAGGAACCTCTTTTGAACGATAAATTTTAAAATAAAAATACATTAAATCTGGAAACTTTTTAAATCTCTTTGGTTCTCTTATCATTCTATATAACCATTCAAGACCGAATAATTGGAAAAATCTTGGAGCTCTTGAAACCTTTCCGGAAATTACATCTATACTACCGCCTACACCCATTGCTAATTTAACATTTAATCTATGTAAGTTCTTATATATAAATTCTTCCTGTTTTGGAACACCCATACCAACAAATAAAACCTCGGCACCACTATTATTAATCATATCGATAATATCTTCTGTTTCATTATCTTTAAAATATCCGTGATGTGTTCCAACAATAGAAATATTTTCAAATCTTTTTTCAAGGTTTTCCTTTGCTTTTTCAGCTATCCCTGGCTCTGAACCAAGTAAAAATATGTTATGTTTTTGCCATTCGCAGATTTTAAGCATTGTATCAATTCCTGGACAGCGCTCTGTATGATATCCCCATTTTTCAAGATATTTTACAACACCTATGCCGTCAGGAATAGAAATGGTTGAATTTTGCAATTCATACTTATATTCATTATTTTTGAAATATTCAAGAAACATAAGAGCATTTAAGGTCACTATCCAGACCTTTTCATCTGTTTCCATTTTATGCTTTATAAAATTCCACATATCTTCTTTTTTCCCCGATAACAATCTAAGACCAAACAACTGAACCATTTGAGTCACTATATTCCCACCTTTATGTTTTTTAATAAACGCTTCTATTTATTTTTTCTTTATCTTTACCTATAATACCTATAAATTACATTAATATGTGTTAAAATATTTTATGCATTTCTGTTTTTATTTTACCATAATAAATGATTAAAATATTGATAGGATTGTTAAAATTACAATAATAATGGAGGTTGAGCATATGGCAGAAAAAAGTGCTATAGATAAATTTATAGACAAGACATTAAGCGAAACATTTCCTGAAGAACTGCCTCTGATCCCTACCAGGGCTAAATTTGTTGTATTTCCAAACTCAATAATACCAATGATAATAGGAAGAAAAAAATCAATAGCTGCTCTGGAAGAATCGCTTGAAAAGTATAACAATTTAATGTTCTTTGTTTCTCAAAAAGATATAGAATTAGAAGAGCCAACAATAGATGATTTTTATAGAATAGGTACTATAGGAAAAGTTGTTCAAATAATTAGGGGACCTGAAGGAGAATATAAAGTTCTTGTTGAAGGACTTAAAAGAGCAGAAATAAAGGAATTTACAGAATTTGATGAAGTAATAAAATGTAAAATTAAACCACTAAATGTTTCATATAAAAAAACAAAGGTTTTAGAAGCTCTTGTTAGAAGAGTAAAATCATTATTTGAAAAGTATATCAGTCATACAAAGAAATTTCCACAGGAAGCTATAATGATTATAGAAGAAACAGAGGATCCAGAAGTAATAAGTGACTTAGTAGCTTCTGTATTGCCAATAGAACATACTGAAAAACAGGAAATTCTTGAAGAGTTACATCCTAAAAAAAGGCTTGAAATGATACTTGAAATTTTAACTCAGGAAGTTGAATTACTGGAAATAGAAGAAACAATTGAAAGTAAAGTGCGTGAGAAAATAGAAAAAGGTCAGAAGGAATTTTATTTAAGAGAAAAACTTAAAGTAATACAGGAAGAATTAACCGGTGAAGCGGAAAATGAATTTACATTATTAAAAGAAAAGATAAAAAAATTAAAAGCACCTGAATATGTAAAAGAAAAAGCGGAATACGAGCTCTCAAGGTTAGAGAAAATGTCACCATTTTCGCCTGAAGCTAATGTTTCAAGAACATATATAGATTGGTTGCTGGAATTGCCATGGGAACAGAAAACGAGAGATAGATTAAACATAAAAGAAGCAGAAAAATTATTAAACAAAAATCATTATGGCCTTAAAGAGCCAAAAGAGAGAATTTTGGAATTTTTAGCAGTTAGAAAATTATCAAAAAAACCACGTTCTCCAATATTATGTTTTGTTGGGGCTCCTGGTGTTGGAAAGACCTCATTAGGTAAATCTGTAGCGGAAGCTTTGGGAAGAAAATTTGGAAGAATTTCGCTTGGTGGAATGAGAGATGAAGCTGAAATTAGAGGTCACAGAAGAACATATGTTGGAGCTATGCCGGGAAGAATAATACAATTAATAAAAAAACTTGGTGTAAAAAATCCAGTAATAGTACTTGATGAAATAGACAAAATGGGAATCTCATATCAGGGAGATCCAGCTTCTGCTTTATTAGAAGTACTTGATCCGGAACAAAATAATGCTTTTGTAGATCATTATCTTGAAATACCCTTTGATCTTTCTGAAATAATATTTATTACAACTGCAAATGTATTACATACTATACCAGGTGCTTTAAGAGATAGAATGGAAATTATACAGATTCCAGGATATACAGATGCAGAAAAATATTATATCGCCAAAGATTATATTATTCCAAAGCTACTTAAAGAACATGGAATAGAAAAAACTCAGATAAAAATAACAAAAGGTGCTTTACAAAAAATAATTTCAGAATACACAAGAGAATCTGGGGTTCGTTCCCTTGAAAGAATATTGGCAAAACTAATGAGAAAAGTAGCCTTAAAATTAGCAGAAGGTGAAAAAAGTGTTCATGTAAAAATAAATAATGTCAAAGAGTTATTGGGAACACCTCCATATTTCAGATCAGATAAACTTGAAAAACCAGAAGTTGGTGTAGCAACAGGTATGGCATGGACAGCATATGGAGGAGAAATTTTACAGGTAGAAACATTAATTACATCAGGGAAGGGAAAGTTAATAATAACAGGAAAACTTGGAGATGTAATGAAAGAATCTGCACAAATAGCTTTGACGTTGTCTAAAAAAATCATAGAAAAAAAAGATGAAAGTTTATTGGAAAAATTTGAGAAATGTGATTTTCATATACATGTTCCAGAAGGAGCAGTTCCAAAAGACGGTCCATCAGCCGGGGTAACTTTAACAACTTCTATAATATCCTCTATTCTAAATATACCTATTAGAAATGATGTTGCCATGACAGGTGAAATTACCTTAATGGGAAAAGTATTACCAGTTGGAGGAATAAAAGAAAAACTTTTATCTGCATATAGAAGTGGAATTACAAACATAATAATTCCAAAGCATAATGAAAAGGATCTGGAAAAAATTCCAGAAGAAATATTAGAAAAACTCAAAGTTTATAAAGTGGAGAATATAAATGAGGTGTTAAAAATAGCCTTAATGGAGGGATAGGAATGTTTAAAAAAATTGAGCTGGTAAAAACAGCCTATACGAAAGGTGATTATCCACCAATATTAAATGCGGAAATAGCCTTTGCCGGACGTTCAAATGTTGGAAAATCCAGTTTATTAAATAAATTATTTGGAATTAAAATTGCAAAAATCAGTTCCAATCCTGGTAAAACAAGATCCATAAATTTCTATAATGTTGATAATAAAGGCTATCTTGTAGATTTACCGGGATATGGATTTGCTAACGTTTCAAAATCCGAAAAGAAAAAATGGGCAGATTTAATGGAGGATTACTTTAAAAACAGATATTCATTACAAATGGTATTCCTTCTAATTGATCATAGACATGAACCGCAAAAAAAAGATATAGAAATGATACAATGGTTAAAGGAACTCGAAATTCCATTTATGATTGTTTTAACAAAACTGGATAAATTAAAGAAAAACGAAAGAGTAAAACAGTTAAACCTTATAAAATCCCATTTGTCAAAATATGGGGATTATATATACTTCCCTGTTTCATCCAAAACAGGAGAAGGTATTGGACAGCTAAAAAATGAAATAATAAAGTTTTTAAAATAAAGAAATCTCTCGAATTTTCGAGAGATTTCTTTATTTTATAGTACATATTTCCAAATTTGCTTAAAAATCGTCAAATTTATTGAATAAATTCTATCATTAGTAAAAATATAGAGTATGCTTGAGTATGAGTGAGTATGTTTGAGTATGCGAATTTGACTATATGAAAGAAATTTCATAAAATTAATATGTAAAGGTTTTGTTGAGAAATTATTCATAAAAATTTTAAAGGGAGGCCTAAAACATGTATAGAGTAGCTTTATGGGGATTTGGCGCTATGGGTAGCGGAATTGCAAAAAATATTTTATCAAAGTATGAATTGGAATTGGTAGGTGTTCATGACACAAGATATGTTGGAAAAGATGTAGGAGAATTATTGGGAATTGGAAATATCAATATACCTGTTTATGACACACCAGAAAAAATGTTAGATGAAACAAATCCAGATTTAGTTGTAATTGCTACAAACTCATTTGTTAAAGTTGTGAAAGAACATATCATAACTGCTGTAAAAAGACATATTAATGTAATTACAATTGCAGAAGAAATGGCATATCCATTCTATACACATCCAGAAGAAGCAGAAGAAATGGATAGTCTTGCAAGAAGATATGGAGTTTCTGTTTTAGGAACAGGTATAAATCCTGGTTTTGTTCTTGATACATTAATTCTTGCATTGTCAGGTGCAGCATTAAATGTTGAACAAATAAAGGCTGCAAGAATTAATGATTTATCACCATTTGGTCCAACAGTTATGGAAACTCAGGGTGTTGGAACAACAGTTGAAGAATTCGAAGAAGGTTTAAAATCAGGAAAAATCGTAGGACATATTGGTTTTGAACAATCAATTTATATGATTGCAGACGCCTTAGGTTGGAATATAGACAAAATTGAACAGACAAGAGAACCAATAATTTCAAATGTTTTAAGGGAAACAAAATATGTAAAGGTTGAACCAGGAATGGTTGCAGGATGTAATCATGTTGCAAGAGCATATATGGGAGATAAACTCGTTATTGAATTAAAACATCCACAACAGGTAAGACCTGAATTGGAAAATGTAGATACAGGAGATTATATTGAAATTATAGGAGATCCTAACCTTAACTTAGCAATAAAACCAGAAATACCTGGTGGAAAAGGAACAATTGCTGTTGCTACAAATATGATTCCTTCAGTAATTGAAGCAGAATCAGGATTATTATCAATGGCAGATTTACCAGTTCCAAGATCATTAATAGGTGATCTTACAATATAAGCTCATAAGGAGTTGATACAATGATAGCCAGAAAAGGCGATTGGGTTCAAATATATTTTGTAGGATTAAATCCACAGCAAAGAGCTGCTAATCTTCCAGAGGACACAAAACGTGTTCCTCTGGAAATTAGAATAAAAGGTTTTCTGTTAAATGATGAAGCTAATATTGGAGATATTGTAAAGATAGAAACGCCAGTTGGAAGAGAAGTTGAAGGGAAATTGGAAGAAATATATCCTGAATATAAACACAACTTTGGAAAACCTGTAAAAGAACTTTTAGAAGTGGGAAAGCAATTAAGAAATATGATCGAAGGTGATCAGCAATGAGAGATATGAGTTATGATGCAGTAATGGCAAGAAAAAATGAAATAATGAAACAATCAGTAGGAGTAGATTATACAAAATACGAAATAGAGGGAATAGCCTTTGATTATGAAGCAATGATGAAAGATGCTGGATATTCAATTGAAGAAATAAGAAAAATACAGCTTGAAACAGGTGTTGGAAACACACCTCTTGTAGAATTAAAGAATATAAATAAATTAATAAAACAAATAGCTCCTAAAGGAAAAGGTGCAAGAATATTTGTAAAGGATGAAGCAACAAATCCATCAGGCTCGTTTAAAGACAGAAGAGCATCTGTTAGTGCATACAGAGCAAAAGTTATGGGATACAAAGGAGTAATGGCTGCTACAAGCGGTAATTATGGTGCAGCAGTTGCATCTCAGGCTTCAAAAAGAGGATTAAAATCAATAATTGTTCAAGAATGTTTTGACAGCAGAGGAATTGGACAACCAGAAATCCTTGAAAAAGCAAGAGCATGTGAAGCATATGGTGCAGAAGTTGTGCAATTAAGTGTTGGACCCGAACTCTTTTACTATTTCCTCGTTCTCCTTGAAGAAACGGGGTATTTTAATGCTTCACTTTATACACCATTTGGTATAGCTGGTGTTGAAACATTGGGATATGAAATAGCAGAACAATCAATGAATCAATTTGGAAAGTATCCTGATGCTGTTGTTATTACTCATGCTGGTGGTGGTAATGTAACAGGAACAGCCAGAGGATTGAAAAAAGCTGGTGCTGTTAATACAAAAATTATAGGTGCCAGTGTGGATCTTCATGGATTGCATATGGCATCAGATACAGACTTTAACAAAAAATCATTTACAACAGGTCATACAGGATTTGGAATACCATTTGCAACATTTCCGGATAGATCAGATGTTCCAAGAAATGCCGCAAGACCTTTGAGATATATGGATGAATATGTGCTTGTAACTCAGGGTGAAGTCTTCTATATTACAGAAATGCTTGCAAATATAGAAGGTATGCAGAGAGGACCTGCCGGGAACACATCATTAGCTGCTGCATTTGCATTGGCAATGGAAATGGAAGAAGACCAGATAATTGTTGTAAACGAAACAGAATATACAGGTGCAGGTAAATTGCCTTCAGCACAGCTTACATTTGCAAAGGAAAATGGTATTGAAATAAAATTTGGAGATCC
Source organism: Marinitoga sp. 1135 (assembly GCF_013363245.1). Classification (NCBI taxonomy): domain Bacteria; kingdom Thermotogati; phylum Thermotogota; class Thermotogae; order Petrotogales; family Petrotogaceae; genus Marinitoga; species Marinitoga sp. 1135. Next base: position 29,211 of record NZ_LBEZ01000018.1, read on the forward strand.
AATTGAAGAGGATAAACCAGGTAAAAACATAGTATTGCCTGATCATCCATCAAAATTAAAGGTAATAAAATATCCAATAGAAAAAATGAGAAAATCATATATAAAAGAATTAAAAAAGAGATTTGGAAAAACAGAATTTACAGAAAAGGAAATTGAATTTATTGCAGAAGATTTGAGGATTTCTACAGAAGAAGTGAAAAACCTTATTAAGGAGGTATTGAGCTAATGGAACCAAGAAAATCAGATTTTGAAGAAAGAGCAAAACATTTAATGAATATGTCCGATGAGGAATTAGATAAATATTTCTGGGATCTTGTTGAAAAAGTAGTAGATCCTCTAATTGAATTAGCTTCAACACATACATCACCATCTGTTGAAAGATCTGTATTATTGAGAATGGGTTTTAACAGTATGGAAGCAAAAGCATTAGTTGATAAATTCTTTGAAAAGAATATACTTGGCAAAGGTGCTGGAAATATTGTATATACAATAGCCAAAGAACATAATATTGATTATATACAGGCAGGAAGAGACTTAATTGCAGGAAAATACTGGGACGATGTGGATAGAATTTTTATTCATGGAGGCGATAAATGATGAAATTAGAGCCTAACAAAAAATTAAACGTAGAAGAAATATTAAAGGATTTAGATAAATACAGACCTAAAAGAAAAGGCTGGACATGGAGAAAAAAATTACCTCCAAGAACAAAAATAGGAGAATTTGAATATTATGAAGTAAGCGAACCTCTAAAAAACTTCGTTGCATTGCCAGCAGCACATTATTTCAACAATATTGATCCACAACCACAGGAAGTAATTACATCAGAAATTGCTTCAGGTAGATTTGAAGAAGATATAAGAAGAATGAGAATGGCTGCATGGCATGGTGCAGACCATATTATGGTTATTAGAACATTAGGTCAAAGTCATATGGACGGTTTAATTGAAGGAACACCAGAAGGTATTGGTGGTATACCAATTACGAGAAAACAATTAAGAGCTTCAAGAAAGGCTCTTGACTTAATAGAAGAAGAAGTTGGAAGACCTATAAACTTCCACAGTTATGTTTCTGGTGTTGCAGGTCCGGAAGTTGCTGTATTATTTGCTGAAGAAGGTGTAAACGGAGCTCATCAGGATCCACAATACAACGTATTATACAGAGGCATTAATATGATCAGATCATTTGTTGATGCTGCTGTTGCAAAAAAGATTATGGCATCGGTTGATATGCTTCAAATTGACGGAGCTCACAATGCAAATGCATCAGCAAAATTTGCATGGAAGGTTATGCCAGAATTGTTGGTACAACATGCAATTAACTCATTATACTCAGTAAAGGCTGGAATGAAAAAAGAAAATATCGCTTTATCCACAGTTCCACCAATAGTTTCACCAACACCAGAATTTAGATTAAACTTCGTATATGCAATAACAATAAGGGAATTATTCAAAGATTATAAATTCAGGGCACAAATGAATACAAGATATATAGAATCCGACCTCTTTGACGCAACAAGAATACACGTATTGGATACATTAATTTCCAGATTAACAAAGGCAGATATACAATCAACAATTACACCAGATGAAGGAAGAAACGTTCCATGGCACATTAACTCTATCCGTGGCGTAGAAACTGCAAAACACACATTAATTGCTTTAGACGGCATTAAAGAAATGGTTCAGATTAACTGGGATAATGTAAGAGACAAAGTTAGAGAATTAAAGATGAGAGCTATATTAATGCTCGAAGAAATAATTGAAATGGGCGGATACTTTGAAGCTGTTGAAAATGGAATGTTCGTTGACAATGGCGAATATCCAGAAAGAATGGGCGATGGTATTGTAAGAAAGAAAGATGGAGGAATTGGAGCAGGTTCTGTTGTTCCAAGAGACAAAGACTACATGGCACCTGTATGTCACCACTTTGGTTATAACAACCTTCCAGAAGGTCTTGAAAAGCCATGTGACTTAATTGGTGGATGTACATTATGTAATCCTGATAAGATTCAATACATAGACGAACTTGATGAAGAGGATAATGTATATAAGAGACTTGAAAAAATAAGGGAATACAGAGAAAATAACTTAATCAAACCAGAAGTAGAATGGAGTTATGACGGTTACATTCAGCTTGATATGACAATTCCTGAATCACCAGAATATGCAGAAGCAGCCGCTCTTGAAATCTGTAAGAGAATGGGACTTGAAGACGCACAGGTTATTGCAAAAACAGTTCTTCACCCAACAGAAGGAACATATCTTGAGTTAAAGGCAAAAGTACCATTTGCTATTAAGAAGGACGAACTTGTATTGCCTAAAAAAGCAGAAGTAATGTCAGATGATGAATTATTTGAATTCTTTGCTAAAAACAAGGTAAAGGTTGTAGCTGGTACAGTTGGTAATGATGAACACAATGTTGGTATCAGGGAAATTCTCGATATTAAACATGGCGGTATAGAAAAATACGGTATAAAATATGAATATCTTGGAACAAGTGTTCCACCAGAAAAATTAATAGATGCTGCAATTGAATTTGGCGCACAGGCTGTACTTGCTTCAATGATTGTTACACATAATGATGTACATGTTGAAAACATGAAAAAATTGCATCAATTAGCAATAGAAAAAGGTGTAAGGGATAAATTGTTATTAATAGTTGGAGGAACACAGCTAAATGACGATTTAGCAAAAGAAAATGGAATGGACGCAGGATTTGGAAGAGGAACAAAAGGAGCTCATGTTGCAACATTCATTGCAAAGAAATTAAAAGAAAAAATGGAAGAATAATATAAAACCCCTCTGCACCACTGCAGAGGGGTTGTTTTTTTCTGTAATTTTCAAAATAACAACCTATTTTTTATCATTTCTTTTATTATTTTCATTTTTTAATGGCAATTTCATTACTATATAAGATAATTTTATTATCGCAACCAATATTACAATTGAAAAGAGCAAATTCAAAATATTTATAAAACTTGTAAAATTAAAGTCCATTATACTCCCCCCTAATAATTTATTTTATACGTTCCTGAAACACTTACATCATATGAATAAAGTTTTATTAAATTTTGTATTAGCAAATATAAATTTACAGTTCCACTTCCTCTCAAAGTTGCGGATTGCTTATCCGAACTTATTTCTACAGAAGCTTTTGGATATTCTAATTTTGCTGCTAAGGTCCATCCGGTTAAAGAACATCTTTCATTTGAGTAACTTAAAATTTCTCCAAATGAACCATCTTTAAAAATTTTTAAGTCTGCCATTACATTAAAATATATATTTGCGATATTAAGATTATTCTTAGTTATTTTTTTTGAAAATTTAGCAGTATAATAAGAAGTATATCCTTTTGTAGTTAGTTTATTTGTCAATTCAAATCTAACATTACTTTTATTCAAATTTGTTTTTGAAATTTCTTTAAGCAAATATTCCAATTCAAAAGAATTTTCTACTTTAATCGGTATAATGTTTTTTGGAATTTCATCTTTTTTTATAGTTTTTAAATTATATCTATTTGAAATTTCATCTATTCTCTTCATTTCATCAATTTCATTATTTGTTATACAAGAAGCAAAAAATAATATAAACATAAATGAAACCAACACAATTATTAATTTTTTCACAAAAAAAACACTTCCGTACAAAGATTACCAAAAATACGTTTATTCATACAATCCCTCCTGATTTTTATATTTTTATCTGGCGCCAGAAATTAATTTTTATTAATTATAAAGTCCTTTTACAAAATTGTTGAGAAAGTGATAAAGCATAGGTGAATATATTGATTTAGACTTTTTAAATGAATAATAATAAATTATTGCAGAGATAAAGACAAATGATTTCCCATCTAACAATGTATATTGTTCATGAACGACAGCAAAAATAAATGCTGAAATAAAACAAATTAACTTATTATTTTTAAATATAATTTCCAAAAAACTTATCACTATTAATCTATATAATATTTCTTCATATATAGGTGCCCAGGTTATACTCATTAAATCTATTGAAAAAAAAGCATTAAAATCAAAATTTTTAATCTTTATATATATTCCGAAAAGATAAAATATCAATATAAATAAAAGCAATTTATCTTTAAATATAATAGTAAAATTATTAAATTTAAAATAGAATTTTAACGTTTCATCGCCTTTTATTTCAATATAAACCGCTATAAGATATAAAAGAAACATTATAGCCCAAAAATATGAAATAGTAGAAGTGATTCCAACGTAAGCTATAGCAATAATGTGAAAAAATATTATTATTTTTATTCTAAATGACTGATTTTCCATATTATTTATCATAAATTTTCACATTTATAGTATTTTTATATTTTTTTTAATTATATCAAAAGAAAAAAAAGAAATCAATACAAATAAAAAATTTTACCTTATATTTCCAATATTTAAATTTATAATTAATATATCAACTGATTAAATAATAACAATATAATATGGATGCATCGCAACATTTATTGCAAAGAAATTAAAAGAAAAAATGGAAGAATAATATTATAGAAATAACAAAAAAAGACCCAAATAATGGGTCTTTTTTTGTTGGGGTGGCATGTGGGATTTGAACCCACGACATCCTGATCCACAGTCAGGCGTTCTACCACTGAACTAATGCCACCATCACTAAATAAAAAAAGGTGGCGCGCCCAGAGGGACTCGAACCCCCAACCCTTGGATTAGAAATCCAATGCTCTATCCTATTGAGCTATGGGCGCTGGAGCGGCCGACGAGACTCGAACTCGCAACCCCTGGCTTGGAAGGCCAGTGTTCTACCAATTGAACTACAGCCGCACAGAAAAACCGCCACCTTCTGGTCGGAGCGACTGGGATCGAACCAGCGACCTCCGGTTCCCAAGACCGGCGCGCTACCATCTGCGCTACGCTCCGCCACTTACCGTCTTCATTCGACGTCCGAGAATTATAATACCACAAAAATCAAATTCTGTCAAGTTAAAAATTATTTCAAGTTTTTTACAAGTTTATAGCTCATCGAGCTGTTTTACAATTTTTTGTAACACATCAGGTTCTTCATAAAAGGAAACTATCTCACCATCTGTTGTTTCGATAGTTAAACAGAATGTTTCAAGGTGCGGTTTATGAAGGGTTCTGAGCCTTCTGTTCGGCATAAATAAATCACGTATTTTTACGTAGTATAATTCTTGATTGCTTTTTATGTCATATAGATTATAACTTTTTATATCTGATTTATTTATAATGCGTTTATAATAATCGCCATTTGGCATTTGAACAGAAAAAGCGATTTTTCCATCTTTTATACCTAAAATGCTTCCTAATAACTTTCCAATTTCTTCTATTGAAGAAACTTCACCACGACCAAAAAATAAATGATAGAAATTCCAATCTTTTTCATTTTCACCGCTTTCTGATAAATATTCTTTTAAAATATCAATTTTTTTCTCATCATTTGCTGCAACAAGAAATATAATAGCTACTGTTATTAAATAAGCAAGTATAAATAAGTTAGTAAATCCAAATAACAATGCAATAGCTTCTGCTGCTATAATTGTTCCTGCTAAAAAGGAAAATACCTGTTTTCCCTGAAGTTTTAATATTCTATAGAATATTATAAAAAGTATTAATGAAACACCAAAAAAAGGCCATCCTTTAATAAAATATTGCAATAATGGTGTTAATCCAAATAATATTGCTAAAATACTATAATTCATTTTCATACCTCCTATTTTCCTACACAGAAATTTCCAAAAATATTATCAAGAAGTGTTTCTGTATAATCTTCGCCTGTTAATTCATTTAAAGATTCGATAGATTTTCTTACATCAAACATTATAGCATCATTGGTAAGACCTAAATGAATACCATTTAGAGCATTTTCAATAGAATCGATAGCTTTTTTAACAGCGTTTTTTTGTCTTTCGTTAGTGAGGGTATACTCTTTTGTAATTACCACATCTTTTAATTCGTTATAAATAAGATTTTCTAATTCCTGGATTTCACCATTTGCAGCGGAAATTTTCACTATTTTATATTCCTTCCATGGGATATCAATTTTATCGGTATTTTTTATATCTGATTTATTTATTACAATTACAATTTTTTTGTCTGTATATTTTTTTATTTTTTCAAAGATTTCAAGATCATAATCTTCAATTCCAGTGGAATTATCAAGAACAAATAATATCATTTTTGATTCCTCAATAGCTTTTAACGAACGTTCTACGCCTATTTTTTCTACAATATCTCCTGTTTCTCTAATTCCTGCTGTATCAATTACTTTTATATATATACCTCGAATGTTTAAATTTTCTTCTATAGTATCTCTGGTTGTTCCAGGAATATCAGTCACTATAGCTCTATCTTTTCTTAAAAGTGCATTTAAAAGTGTGGATTTTCCAGCATTTGGTTTTCCAACAATAGCCATTTTAATTCCTTCAACTGCTGCAATTCCGTTATCAGCATTTTCATATAGATAATTGAGTTTTTCTTTTACAGAATTAAGGGAATCCAAAAATTCAAAGTTGTCAACTTCAAAATCATCAGGATAATCCATTTCAACTTCAATTCTTGCCGCAATATTGTATAAGACGCTTTTTAATTCTTTTATATCTTTTGAAAGCTTTCCGTCTATTTGACTTGCTGCAGCTTTTAAGGAATATTCTGAGTTAGCGTGTATCATTTCATTTATAGCTTCAGCTTTTATAAGATCCATTTTTTTGTTCATTACAGCACGTTTAGAGAATTCGCCAGGCAAGGCTTCTCTTACACCTAAAGATAAGATTATATTTAATATTTTTTTTGTAAGGAGAATACCACCATGTCCAAATATTTCGAGCATATCTTCGCCTGTGTAGCTTTTTGGTCCCTTATGATATACCCACGTTACTTCATCAATTAATTCATTATTTTGTTTTAGAAAACTATAATACATATATTTGGGTTTTGGATTTTCCATATTAAATAGTTCTTTAATAACTTTAATAACTTTATCACCAGATAGTCTTATTACTGAAATTGCTCCAGTTCCTGGAGGCGAAGAAATTGCAGCAATAGTATCAAAAATCATATAACCACTCCTTGAAAAATTTCTGATTTATTATATCATATTAATGTAGTTTCTTTTTTTAATATTATAATTTTTTATTGTAAATATAGATTTACTGAAATTAAATCATCTTTTATATTAAAGTTATTTTAAAAGTAGAAAAATAATATTCTCTCAGACGACAAGAATTTCTGATCTTTGTTCTATAAAAAACACTCCTAAAAAGGTTCATTCAGGCGGTGAAATTTCTTATTCCTCACTCCAATATTGCTTGCCGCCGCCGCTCAGACATCGCCTCCTGCGCTGCTTCGCTAAAAATCACATCCGTGTGATTTTTACGGCTCACGCAATATCTCCGTTCGGGAAATTTCAAGCCTTCATTCACCTTTTTACTCGTGTTTTTTATGTTTAACTTATATAATAAAATATAATAAGAAATAAGAAAATAGAAATAATAATATGAGCGAAAACTTGAAAATTCCGAAGAGAAACAACTATGATTGAGAAAAATAAAAACGAACGAAAACTCGCAGGTTGCCCGAGAAAATCACGAATGGAGGCTGTCAAAAAAACAGGATGTTTTTTTGAGCGCAGCTTCTGCAGGGATGCAGAATCTAAGCGACAGCCGGGAATGAGTGATTTTCGAGGATTAGCAACCAAGTTGTTTGAGGGAGTTTTTATTTTTCTCAATCAACAACACAAAAGGACGAACATGGATGTGAGTCTGCAACAACCGGTGGGAACAAGAATTTTTGAGGATTAGTATCGAGCTCCAAGAGTAAATGTTTTTATAAAGTTTCCTAATAAATATTTTTTTACTTTAATTTCAGTAAATCTATATTATTGACAGAAAAAAGAATTTTTGATATAATTAGCTTAACGAAATATGGGGGTGGAATTATGTTAGAAGGGAAATTAGTGAAATTAAGAGCTTATTCAAAAAATGATTTAGAAAAGGTTCTTGAATATATTAATGATGAAGAAGTTAGAAAGAATTTAATGCCGGGGATTCCTTATCCTTTTAGAATGGAAGATGAAGAAAAGTGGTATGAAAAACTCAATCCTTTTGGTGGAGGAAAGTATGATTTTGCTATTGAATTAAAGAAAACCGGAGAATATATAGGTGGTTGTGGGGTAAATGAAATAGATTGGAAAAATTCTGTAGCTACTGTCGGAATTTTTATAGGGAAACCTTTTTTTAATAAGGGATACGGAACAGAAGCTATGAAGTTGCTTGTTGATTTTGTTTTTAAAGAAATGAATATAAATAAAGTGAAGTTGCATGTTTTTAGTTTTAATCAAAGAGCGATAAAATCATATGAAAAAGTTGGATTTAAAGTTGAAGGAATACTAAGAGAACAAATTTTTAGAGAAGGAAAATATCACGATGAAGTAATAATGGGGATATTGAGGAAAGAATGGAATAAATAAGGCGCTACCTTTAAGGTTGCGCCTTATTTATTGCGAATATAGTGCTTCCAGAGCCGCTCATTAAAGAAAATACAGATTTTTTTGACATATCATATTTTATTTTTTTTAGTTCAGGATATTTTTTAAATACAACCTGTTCAAAGATATTAAACGCATTTTCTCTGGCTAACATAAAATTTTTTTCTTTTAATGCTTCATAAAGCTTGTATGGATCTCCATATCTTTGTAATTCATTCCAGTTATTGTCTATTTCACCATACATTTCCGGTGTTGAAACATGTATTCCTGGAAAATTAAATTCAAAATTAAGGTTTAATGGATTAAGAAATGTAAGTTTATCCCCGATACCTTCAGCAATTGCTGTTCCACCAAATATTAAAAATGGAACATCACCACCAATTTTCGTACCGATTTCAATAATGTCTTTATCAGAAATATTATAATGTTCTTTTAAAAATTTTAATACAGCTGCAGCATCAGCACTTCCACCACCAATTCCGCCACCTTGAGGAAGTTTTTTTTGCAATTGAATTTTGAGATTAAATTTATATCCTGTGAGTTTTTTAAATGTATCAATAGCCTTTTTTATAATATTCTTTTCCCAGGGAAAATTCAATTCTGGTTCTGAGTGAAATTCTTCTTTTTCTGAAAATTCTATTTCAATTTCATCATATATTGGAATTGTCTGGAATAATGTGAGTATATCATGATATCCATCTGATCGTTTATTAACAACATCAAGATAGAGATTAACCTTGGCATATGCTTTAAATAGCATTAGATCACCTCTAAAGCTTTTAATGCTATTTCAGACCAACCTTCAAAATTTCCATCAAAATTCTTTAATTCCTTTTCTGATATCCAGGTTTCTTCAAAATTTTCTTTTTCTTTTATTTCAGCTTTTGTTATATATGCAATGAACAATATTCCAAGGTGAACTCTTGAAACTGATGTGGTATCATCAAGTATTAATCCCACGTATTTTAATGATTTGATCTTTTCAATATCTGTTTCTTCATCTAATTCCCTATTAAGGCCGTTATAAAATGTTTGTTCAGGGTTTTCAGATTCATCAACGGGATTTATATGACCGCCAATTCCCACACTATATAAATTATGCAATCTTTTTTCTGTTTGTTTTTTTGTTCTTTTTACAACAAGTATTTCATTATTTTCATTTTTTAAAACAACATATGGAATAATTTGTTTTTTCGATTCATCATTTTCAGCTATATCTCTATCTATAAAGTATGCATTTTTAAAGATTTTTTCAAGAATGGTTTGTTCAACTACTGCAAAACTGTTATCAAATTCAATATCGTTTAGGACTTCATTATCTATAACCCAGACTTTTTCTTTCATTCCACAACCTCCACAGTGATGTTTTGATTGGTGTAAATACATATTTCACCGGCAATTTTTAATGCTTCTGTAGCGATTTTTTCTGCATCGAGATCGGAATTTTTAAGTAAAGCTTTAGCTGCTGCAAGTGCATATGGTCCTCCTGAACCTATAGCCATAACGTTTTCTTCTGGTTCAATTACTTCACCATTTCCAGAAATTAATAAAAGATAGTTTTTATCAGCAACGAGTAACATAGCTTCTAATTTTCTTAGAATTTTATCAGTTCTCCAATCTTTTGATAATTCAACGGCAGCTTTTAAAAGATTTCCAGCGTTTGCTCTGTATTTTGCTTCAAAACGTTCAAATAAAGCTAATGCATCTGCAACAGAACCTGCAAACCCGGCAACAACCTTTCCTTCACCCAATCTTCTAACTTTTCTTGCAGTTCCTTTAAATATAGTATTTCCAAGAGTTATTTGTCCGTCTCCAGCAATTACTGTTTTTCCGTCTTTTTTTACTCCTACAATAGTTGTTCCTCTAAATTCCATACTTTCACCTCATTTTTCTATTATTTATTAATATACTCATTTTTAATTAATTCGTAAAGAATTTTGCTTATAATTTTATTAATCAACAATACAAATTATATCACAGGAGGGGTAAAGATTATGAAAAAAGTATTTTTATTTTTGGCTATGACAGTATTAATATTTAACGTGGCATTTTCAGCAAAAACTGTTTTTAACATGTCTGTTGTGTTTCCAACATTAAGGGATTTGGATGGAAGAATGGAAGGAATTTTGTCTTTTAAAAGTCCATCTGAAATAAAATATGGATTTGCTTCAGGTTTTTTTGTACCTTTTATAAAATACAATCTTTTTGATTTAAATGGTACATTTGATTTTGCAACTTCAATTAATACATTGAAATATAAAACAGAATTTTCTGTGATTTATACCTTTGGAAAAAGAGAAGCTTCAATGTTTATTGAACAACCTATTACTTCTGATCTGGAATATTCCACAAAATATGGAATTAGATTTTTTGTAGAAGGGCTCAATGGAAATGTGATTATATCAACAACATTAAAGGATATTTTTGTTGGTTTTACGTATTGAGGTGTAATTAATGTATAAAATTCTTGTAGTTGAAGACGATAAAAGTATTTCAAGGTTGTTAGAACTTGAATTGAAACATGAAGGATATATTGTAGAAGTTGCTTTTACAGGAAAAGAGGGGCTTGAAAAGTACGAGGAATTCAAGCCCGATGTTATTATACTTGATTTAATGCTTCCTGAAATAGATGGTATTGAAGTTGCTGACTCAATTAGAAATTATGATCATAATGTTGGAATAATTATGCTAACTGCAAAAAGCGATCTGCCTTCGAAAATTGAAGGATTAAAAACAGGTGCAGATGATTACATGGTAAAGCCTTTTGAAATAGAAGAGCTGGTTGCACGAATAGAAGCATTATTAAGAAGGCTGGGAAAACATGAAAGTATGAAGGTTGGGAATATAGAAATGGATCTTGAAAAAATGGAAGTGAAGGTTAATGAAAAAGTTGTAAACTTAACACTTACTGAATTCAATCTATTAAAGTATTTTATGCAGAATAAAAATGTGGTAATATCAAAAGAAAAATTACTTGAAGAAATATGGGGATATGATGATCTTGAAAATATAAATCTGGTAGAGGTATATATTAATTATTTAAGAAAAAAGCTTGGAAAAGAAGGAAAAAAAATAAAGACAGTACGAGGTGTTGGTTACGTATTTAAAGAGGATTGATAATAAAAAAAGTGTGGTCTGGAGCCTTACATTTATATATACAGGAATTATGATAGTGGTTTTACTTGCTATCATATTTTCTCTTCGATATTTTGTTGAAAAATCATCTGTGAAAACTTATGCCATTTATTTAAAACAGCAGGTTGAACGTTTTTCAGACACGCCTCAACACTTTATGGGAAGAATGATGTCAAGACCTTCGCTTTTAAAGGATGCTGAAAGATTGAAAGCAAGCTTGTTGGCTAATAAGGTTGTTATCCTGGATGGCATTATTGTAAATGACCCATATGGAATAGTAGATGAAAAATTATTTAATATGAAAGAAAAATATGCTGTATATGAAAAAGATGATATCTATTATATTTTTATAAAAACAAAAATTTTTGATAATTCAGATTTGATTATAGGTGGGCCATCCCTTGAATATACAGCATTATTGAAAACATTTAATTCTATGGCGCTTAATTTAAGTTTTTTGAGTATTTTAATATCGCTATTAGTATCGTATTACTTTGCTAAACGTTCTCTTAAACCGTTATTGATTATTTCTGAAGAAATAGCGGAGATTAATGTTGAAAATTTAAATAAACGAATGCCAGAGCAAAATTATTATGAATTTGACAAGTTGACTCAGAATATTAATTTAATGCTTGAAAAAATAGATGAAGGTTATAAGTTGCAGAAACAGTTTGTATCTGATGTATCTCATGAATTAAGAACGCCGCTTACATCTATTATTGGATATATAAAATTAATAGAACGTTGGGGAAAAGAGGATAAACAAATTTTTGAGGAATCACTTGAAAATATAAAAAACTCTGCAGAGTATTTAAAAGATATGGTTGAAAATTTATTATTGCTTACTAAAAATGAAGAAGATATAGTTTTTGAAGAATTAAATGTAAAGGATGTAGTAGAAAAGATTATAAATATATATAAAAACGAGGATATAAATATACATTATGAATTAAAGGATTTATATGTAAAGACAAATAGTAATTACCTTGGAATTATAATAAAAGTTATTCTTGAAAATGCTATAAAATACACAAAGCAAAATAATAAAAACAATGTATATATAAAAATGTATAATTCTACAATTGAAATTATAGATGAAGGGCCTGGAATTCCTGAAGATGAGATTAATAGGATTTTTGAGAGATTTTATAAATCTGAAAAATCAAGAACAGGTAAAGGATTTGGGCTTGGATTATCAATAGCAAAGAAATTAAGTGAAAAATTAGGATTAAAAATAGAGGTTAACAGCATTCTGGGTAAAGGAAGTTCATTTAAGATTAAATTTTCTTGAAAATTTTGTTTTTTTATTTTTTTGTTGTATAATGATATTAAGAGGTGAAAATATGAGAAGTATGACAGGTTATGGAAGAATAGAGAAAAATATAGGTAATTATAGTTATACTGTTGAAATAAAATCTTTAAATGGAAAGCATCTAAATATTAAAACAAATCTCCCCTGGATATATTCTTCACTGGAATTAAAAGTAAATGATCTTCTAAAAAAGAATTTTAAAAGAGGATCATTAAGTGTATATATTGATATTAGACTTCTTCAACCCAAAAGTATTATAAAAATAGATAAACCATTAGCAAAATCTTACTACGATGCATTAAATGAACTTGCACAATATCTCCACCTTAGTGATAGTCCATCTCTTGATTTACTGGTAAAATTTAAAGAAATAATGAGGTATTCAATTGATGAAGAAGAATTATTGGTAATATGGGAAGGTCTTGAAGAGGCTGTTAATATTGCTATAGATAAGGTTATAAGTGTTCAGGAGTCTGAAGGTGAAAAGATTAAAGGGGTTATTCTTGAATATGTAGAAGAAATAGAAAAATTAACTACATTAATAGAAGAAAAAAGTGGAGAAATGAAGGAATATTATAAAAATAAATTAAAAGAATCATTAAAAGACCTGGATTTAAATATTGAATACAATAAAGAAAGATTGGAATATGAAATAGCCTTAATTCTTGAAAGAGGAGATATTACAGAAGAAATCGATAGATTAAAAATGCATACCAAGAAATTTAAGGAAGTTGTAAATTCTGAAAAAGAATCAATAGGCCAGAATCTTGATTTTCTTGCCCAGGAAATGCATAGAGAATTTAATACAATAGCTTCTAAATCAAAATTAAAAGAAATTACAGCTTTTTCGCTTGATGGAAGGCTATATGTAAATAAGATAAAAGAGCAGGTTCAAAATATACATTGATATAAAACAAAATATTCGGAGGTGTGTGTATGTACGGATTAATTAATATTGGTTTTGGTAATGTTGTAATTGGTGATAGAGTTATCGCTATTGTTAACCCAGAATCTTCACCATTAAAAAGATTAAAGGATATTGCAAAAGAAGAAGGAAAATTAATTGACGCAACATATGGAAGAAAAACAAGAGCTATTGTAATTACTGATAGTAACCATATCATATTAAGTGCTATACAACCTGAAACAATTAGTGGAAGATTTATGCAGAATTTTTATGATGTTGAAAGTGCTCTTGAAAAAATCAGGAGAGAGGTTTATTCTAAATGACAAAAGGAATACTTTATGTCGTTAGTGGGCCAAGTGGAGTAGGTAAATCTTCAATTATAAAAGAAGCAATGAAAAGACTTAAGGGATTTACTTTTTCCATTTCATATACAACAAGAAAACCTCGTCCTGGCGAAGTAAATGGAAAGGATTATTTCTTTGTAGATGAAAAAACATTTGATGAAATGGTAAAAAATAACGAATTTCTTGAATATGCCGAAGTGCATGGTCATAAATATGGAACATCAAAAAGTTTTATAAAAGAAAAAATCAATGAAGGTTTCAGTATAGTCCTGGATATTGATGTTCAGGGTGCATTAAATGTGGTAAAACAAATGAGAAAAGAAACAGTTCTTATATTTATTGCACCACCATCATATTCTGAATTAAAAAAGCGTCTTTTAAATCGAGGAACAGAAAAGATGGAAGATCTTAAAAGACGTCTTGAAGATGCAAAATGGGAATTATCTAAAATAAATGAATTTGATTATCTAATAGTAAATGAGGATTTAAACGAATCAATCAACCAATTAATTTCAATATTTATAGCTGAACAAATAAAGACTGAAAGGGTTACCGAACATCTTGGTAATTATTCATTCTTTAAATTTGAGGAGGAATGAGTATGTCAATGGATTTTAACTATGATAAAATAATGGAAAAAGTTGGGTTCAAATATGTTGTGCCAATTATGGTTGCAAAAAGAGTACAGATATTAAAAGATGAAGGTTTTGATGCGACATCAAAACCACTTGTAGAGACTTCTGACAATAACCTTGTTACCATAGCTTTTAAAGAAATTGAGAAAGGACATGTAAGATTAAAAAACAAAGATAGACTTTCTGACTTAAAACCAGAGGTGAAATAGTGAAAAAAACTTTACTATTTACTTTTTTAATCATTGCATTTATAGCAAGTGCTATTAATTTTGATATAGGTATGTCTATATTAACAGGGAAAGATAATTGGAATATGGGATTGCGTCTGGGATTAGACGAAAATAACTTTGAATTTTTAACAGATATTTCATATGTAAATGAGCCGGAATTATCTTTTATAACATTAATAGATGTAAGTACTTCTATTCTTAAAATAAGCGATACCAGTAATATAAATTTTGGTGTTGCATGGTTTAATGATAGAATTACAAAAGATGCAACAGAAAATAGAAGTATTTATCTTTTATATTCAGGATTGAAATTAAATATGGAAAATATAAGTTTAAAAGCAGGGTTTGGTTATCCGCTTTCACAGGAAACATATTCCACTAATTTAAGCGATTATATGTTTTTTAAGATAACTTATATAGTTCCACCACCAGAAGATTTCATAGATGATTTAAAACTTGAATTTAGATTTTTAAATGGAAGAAAGGATTTTTCAATATATTTTTCGGAGCCAATACAATGAAAAAAGGATATATTCTTCTTGAAAGTGTAATATCTTTGATGATACTATCAATAATATCAGCAATTGTCCTTGCAATTAGTGCAAGGACAATTGTTATGTATAAAGAGATTTTATATAAAGATTTTAAAAGACTTAATGCAGAAAATTCAATTTTATCATTGTTTAAATTATTAAAATACGATATAAAACCTGAAACAATAGAATTTAAAGAATACAGTCTTACTAAACAAATGATATTTTTAAATAATGAAGATAAACCAGTAATAATAGAAAAATATGGAAATGATTTAAGTGTGGTGTATATCAATGAAGCCGGTCAAAAAACGAGAGATTATTTATATAGAAGTGTAAATATGTCAGATTTAAACTATCAAAACAAAATAATGAAATTTAGATTTGATAATTATGAATTAAATATATATTCTGAGGAGTGGTAAAATGGCAAATCCAATAATTGAGGCATACAAATTATTACAGGAAAAAATAAGAATTGAAAACATGAGAACATATCTTGAATTGCTTGAATCAAAGGTTTCCACAGTTAAAGCAAAATCAATACAGGAACTTTCTAAACAAAAGGTTGAAGTAACTCATATAGAGGAAATGTTAAAAGACCATAATGCAAATGTACGTCTTTCTGCGTTAAAATATCTGGAAAAAATGGGGAAATTAAGATGCGACTTATTAGAAGAATTGTTTACAGATATTTCTCCGGTAATAAGAAAAGAAAGTGTAAAATTATATTTAGCTCTTGGATGTGAGAACTTTGAAAAAATATATCCTCTTTCAAAAGATCCGGATTTCAAGGTTAGATTTCAATTGGTTAATTCATTTATAGAGTTCTATCCAGAAGATATAGAAAAAATAAAACCTTATTTTAAAGATGAACCTAATGCGCAAATAAAAGTATTGTTGGATTATAGCGATTCAATAAACGATAGCCTATTATCAGAAGAAATATCCATGACATTAAAAAAGTTATTGTTAAAACGATTTTTTGAAGCGAATGACTCTGTTACTGTATATAATGCATTAGGTGAGGCGTATTTAAATGCATCAAAAGAGATAAAATTATTGATAATAAAATATATGTCTGCATTGCCGTGTGAAATATCGAAGAATTTCTTTACAAAGAATATTGAAGAAGAAAAAGATATAGATTTATTATATGAATTGGTTAATAAAGGTAAGAAAATATGCGGAAATGATATAGTAGAAGATTGGGTAATAGACGAATTTATAAAATCAGAAATTCCTAAAATTAAGAATTTTGGATTTAAACTTGCAGCAGATAAGGATGATATGAATTATGTAGATTATGCAAGGGAAATATTGGATACCGTAGAAGATGAATTTTTGAGCGGTGCGGTAAGTTATCTTTTACATTTTCTTGATTATACATTACTTGATAAAATTCCAGAGTTTTTAGAATCACTTTCAGTAAAGAGAAAAGGTTATGCATTGCAAATAATAAGAAAATTAAAGGCAGAACAATTTTTAATGGAAGTTTCTAAAATCGCAGAAAATAAATCATATCCAGTTAATTTAAGGAAAAATGCCATAAATATATTAAAAATATTAAAAGCAAACAATTTCTGGGAAACACCATATAATATTTTAAAAGATGAAAATGAAAATGGTGCTTTAAAATTAGCAGCATTAACAACACTTTTAAAATTAAATCCAGAGGTTGTTCCAAGTGTTCTTGAATGAGATATTTCCAAATAAATGTATTTCCTGCGGGAAAAAAATACCTTTCTATGAATTTCTTTGTATTGAATGCAAAGAAAAGTTATTTGATCCTTCAATAACAGTATTAAATAACACAATTATATACCATTCCTCGTTTTATGAGGAAACAATGAAAAGAATAGTACAGGAATTCAAATTTCGTGAAAAAATACATTATGCTGATTTTCTTTCAAAAATGCTATTAAAAACATATAAATATTTTAAAATAGATTTTTCAAATGAACCAGAAATATTATATATTCCGTCAATAAAACGTCATTATAAAATAAGGGGATATAATCCTGTAAAGGAAATTGCAAAGAATTTTTCTAAATATACAGGCTTTAAAATAAATCATGCAATTTCAGTAAAAAAAGGGTATAATAAATCCCAGGTAGAAGCTAATACGATTGAAGAAAGAAAAAAGCAAATAAAAGGAAAATTCGTATTGGTCAGTGAGTTAGAAAAAAAAGATTATATACTAATTGATGATGTTTATACGACAGGTGCTACAATAGAAGAGGTATTAAATATACTAAAAGGTAAAATTACTGTTATAACTCTTTGCAAAAATGTAAAGAAATGAATTTGTTCATAATGTTGAAAATCTGGTTATTACAAATAATTAAATATAGTTATAAGAAAAATTTTTAAATATGCTCTTGTTTGCTAAAAAAAAATATATGATAGAATTTAAATGACAAAATTCTATCGGAGGTCATAGAAATGATAATAGACAAAAAACTATCCATGTTGCTTGAAAATGATGAGCCCAGCATTCAAGAGTTAAGAAATATTGCCAAAAATATGGGCATTAAATTAAAAAGATCAATGAGAAAAAAAGATATTATAAAAGTTATAAAAAACAAGCTATTACAATTGAAGGAAGAAGGATTAATTACAGATCCAACGGTTATGAACAGTTTTACAACGAAGTCAATTAATAGAAATTCTATACTTAAATATGGGAAGAAATTAAATAAAAATATTCTTGTTATTACAAGTGTAAATGCAAATTGGGTTCATGCATTTTGGGAATTTTCAAATGAAATAATAGAAAAATTAAATAAAATTTCTGAAAGTACAAAACTTATAATGAGATTTTATGATATAACAGGAATAGAAATGGATATAGATGTACCTCATAGAACATATGAATATCCAAATGATTTAAAAGAATATACAAACTACTATTTTTATTTACCAGTTCCTAACAAAGAATACATTGCAGAATTAGGGTATTTTACACAGGAAAAAGAATTTATAGCGATAATTAGAAGTAATAGAGTGAAGATGCCATCTGATAAGCCAAATTTTTCAGAATCAGTATATATGTATAATTTAAAAACTGGTAAAAAAAGAAAAATAAAGCATAAAAAAGAATTTAATATAATTGAAAAAATTTCCGGAGTCTCTAATGGAAATATGATATTTTCTCAATTGGGAGATAAACCCCCTATATCAGGTGGAGGATCATTTATCTGGAACTTATATTCTTTAAATAGGGGGATAAAGAAATGAAAAAAGGAAATATATTATTTGTTTTACATTCACATCTTCCATATGTAAGACATCCGGATTATGAAGAGTTTATGGAAGAGAGATGGCTTTTTGAGGCTATAACAGAAACATATGTGCCATTAATTCAGATGTTTAAAAAGCTTGAACATAGAGGAATAGAATTTAAATTAACAATGAGTTTTTCGCCTACATTAATTGAAATGTTGAGTAGCATTGATTTACAGGAAAAGTATGTTCGTTATTTAAAAAAGATTATAAAACTTGCAGAAAATGAATATATAAAAACAAAAGATGAAGAGATACAAAAACATAAAATGGCAGACTATTATCTAAATAGGTTTAAAGAAATTCTTGTTATATTTGAAAGAGAATATGAGAAAAATATTCTTGAAGCATTTAAAGAATATGCAGAAAAAGGTTATCTCGAATTAATTACCACAGCAGCAACTCATGCGGTTCTTCCAATATATCAGGAATATCCTGATATAGTTAAAATGCAGGTAAAATATGGTCTTGAAACATTTAAAAAAGCATTTGGATATTATCCAAAAGGTTTCTGGCTTCCTGAATTAGCTTATTATGAAGGACTTGATGCAATATTAAAGGAATTTGGAATAGAATATACAATACTTGAAAGAGAAGCTCTGATACACGGTGAAAGTTATCCACTGTATAATGTATATAATCCAATAATGACACATGAAGGATTATTTGTATTTGGAAGAGATAAAGAAAATAATTTTGAGATTTTTGATCCGGAATATGGATATACATCGGATCCAAGATATAGAGAATTTTATAGAGATATAGGATTTGATAGGGAATATGAGTATATAAAAGATTATATTGATAAAAGTGGAGTAAGATGCAACACAGGAATAAAATATCATAAAATAACAGGAAAGGAAAAAGAATTATTCGAAAAAGGATTATATGATATAGATGAAGCATATAGCGTTGTAAAAGAACATGCAAAAGATTTCGTTGAAAAAAGGAAAAAACAGTTAAAAAAGCTATCTAACGAATATCCAGAAATAGAACCAACAATGGTTTATGCATTTAATACAGATTTTTTTGGGCATTGGTGGTATGAAGGAATTATTTTTTTACAAAAAGTTTTTGAAAATCTTGATGCAGTAGAAAACTTAAATGCAAAAACGCCAATGGAAATTTTAAATGATATAGAAGAAATTCAAATGCTTTCACCTTCAAAATCAACGTGGGGAATAAACGGATATTTTGAAGAGTGGATAAATGGCAATAATGATTGGATATATCCGGCAATATATGAAATGGTTGAAGTTTTGAAAAAGAAAATTAACAATAAATTTACAGAGCAGGAAAAACGTGTTTTGCAACAAATGATAACAGAGCTAATGCTTACGCAATCAAGTGATTGGGCGTTTATTATAAGTTCAGGGACGACAGTAGAATATGCCGTTAACAGAATCAAAACACACGTGAAACGTTTTTTTGAACTTAATGAAATGCTTGACAGTGGAAAAATTGAAAAAAATAAGTTAAAATATTATATGTGGGTAGATAAGATTTTTGAGAACATTGATTATAGTAAAATAATGTGATCAATTTTGAAAGGAGGGCATAAAGTGCCAGAAAAATACTTTGAAATCAGATGGCATGGAAGAGCTGGTCAGGGTGCAAAAAGTGCTTCTCAGTTTTTAACAGAAGCTGCAGTAGAAGCAGGAAAATACTCAACAGCATTCCCAGAATACGGTGCAGAAAGATCAGGAGCACCAATGAAAGCATTTAACAGAATTGCTGATGTTCCAATTAGAATAAGAAGCGGTATTGAAAATCCAGATGTTGTTGTTGTATTCGATGATACTATGTTAGGATTGCCAGATATTACAGCTGGTCTCGGTGAAGATAAGATTATGTTGGTTAACACAGTTATGTCACCAGAAGAAGTAAGAGAAAAAACAGGATTCAAGGGAAAAATATATACAATTCCAGCAACAGATATAGCATTAGAAGAAATAAAAAGAGGTATTCCAAATACAGTTATGATTGGAGCTCTTGTTAAATTGACAAATGTTGTTCCAATGGAAGTTGTAAAGGAAAAGGTTAGAAAAACATTTGAAAAGAAATTCTCCGAAGAAGTAGTTCAAGCAAACTTAAGAGCTGTTGACCGCGGTTATCAGGAGGTGAAAGGCGATGCCTAAATACGATAGCTGGAAAGAAATGCCAATTGCTGGTGTAATAGATAAACCAGCAACAGCAAGAGAATACAATACAGGTACATGGAGAGTAATGAGACCAATTGTAGATAAAGATGCATGTATAAATTGTATGCAATGTTGGTTATACTGTCCAGACATGGCAATAGATGGAAAAGTAAAAGAAGATGGAAAAACAGAAATGATAGGCTTCAACTACACATATTGTAAAGGTTGTGGAACATGTGCAGAAGTATGTCCTGTAAATGCAATTACAATGAAGCCTGAAACGGAATTTTTAAAATAAGGAGGTTGAATATAGATGCCTAAAACATTAGCAATTACTGGTGCAGCTGCAGTTGCTCATGCAATGAGACAGATAAATCCAGATGTTGTAGCTGCATATCCAATAACCCCACAGACTCCAATAGTTGAATATTTTGCACAATTTGTTGCAGATGGAGCTGTTGATACAGTAATGGTACCTGTTGAATCAGAACACTCAGCAATGAGTGCTGTTGTTGGTTCAGCTGCAGCAGGTGCAAGAACAATGACAGCAACAGCAGCAAACGGTTTAGCATTAATGTTTGAAATTGTATATATAGCAGCATCAATGAGATTACCAATTGTAATGCCAATAGTTAACAGGGCTTTATCAGGTCCTATTAATATACACGGAGATCATTCAGATGCTTACGCTGTAAGAGATGCTGGATGGATTCAGTTATTCTCAGAAAATTCACAGGAAGCATATGATATGACAATTATTGCTACAAAATTAGCAGAAAGAGAAGAAGTATTAACACCTGCAATGGTTAACCTTGATGGTTTCATTACATCACATGGTGTTGAAGGTGTAGAAATTTTAGATGACGAAGTTGTAAGAGACTTTGTTGGAATTTGGGAACCAAAATATCCATTATTAGATATTGATAACCCAATTACACATGGGCCATTAGACTTATTTGATTACTATTTCGAACATCATAGACAACAACAAGAAGGTTTAAAAAATGCTTACAAAGCATTACCTGAAGTATTTGCAGAATATGAAAAGATTTCAGGAAGAAAATATGACTTCTTAGATTTATATAGAATGGAAGATGCTGAATACGTAATGGTTGTTATGAATTCAGCTGCATCAACAGCTAAATATGTTGTTGATGAATTAAGAGAAAAAGGAATAAAAGCTGGATTAGTAAAACCATGGGTATTCACACCATTCCCAAAGAAAGAAATTTTAGAAGCTCTTGATGGTAGAAAAGCAGTTATGGTACTTGATAGAGCTATGTCATTTGGTAAAGAAGCACCATTATATTCATTGATAAAATCAGCATTATATGAAGCAAAGGAAAAACCAATGATAGGTTCATATGTATATGGTTTAGGTGGAAGAGATGTAACACCACACATGTTACACATTCCATTCGAAGACGCAATGAAAGGCGACCTTGATCCAAACGAAGAAAGATATCTCGGTTTAAAAGAATAATGGAGGTGAATAATAGTGCCTGTAAATTTAAAGCAATTAATTAATTTGGTAGATAAAGAAGATTGGCCATTTACACAGGGACATAGATTATGTCCAGGATGTAACGCACCAATGGTAGCAAAATGGGCAACAATGACAGCAAAAGCTTTAGGATATGAACCAGTAGTAGGTGCAGCTACAGGATGTTTAGAAGTTTCATCAACAATATATCCATTTACATCATGGAATATTCCATACATCCATAACGCATTTGAAAATGTAGCAGCAACAATTTCTGGTGCAGAAGCTGCATATAGATCATTAAAAAACAGAGGAAGATTAAAGACAGATAAACCAATAAAGTTTATAGCATTTGGTGGAGACGGTGGAACATACGATATAGGTCTTCAATCATTATCAGGTGCAATTGAAAGAGGACATGATTTCTTATACATCCTTTATGATAATGAAGGTTATATGAACACAGGTAACCAGAGATCAGGATCAACACCTCCAGGTGCAGACGCAACAACAGAACCTGTTGGTAAAGTTAAAAACGGTAAAGTACAATTTAAGAAAAACATTGTTGAAATAATTGGTGCTCATGAAAACGTATATGCTGCAACAGCTTCAACTTCAGATCCATTTGATTTTATGGCAAAAGTTGAAAAAGGTTTAAAACACGAAGGTCCAGCATTTATTGCAGTATTGGCACCATGTGTAAGATTCTGGAGAATTCCTGAAAGTGATGGTCCAAAAATTACAAAATTAGCAGTAGAAACAAAATACTGGCCATTATACGAAATTGATAGAGGAGTATATAAAATTACAAGAAAACCAAGAAACTTCAAACCAATTGAAGAATATATCAGATCAATTGGAAGATTTAGAAAAGCATTACAACATCCTGAATATCAGGATATGATCGCAGAAATGCAAAAATATGTAGATACAAGATGGGAAAGATTATTAAAACTTGAAGAAGTTACAAAAGATATGTACTTAAGATAATAAAACTTAAAAACCGGGGCTTGCCCCCGGTTTTTAGGCTATAATAACAACACTAAAAATGCAGTAACAGAGGGGGTTATTAGATGAGAGATTGGTTTGTCAAATGGGAAAAGGTTATAGTTATAATAATCGTTGTATTATTTACAGCAGGTATAGTATGGTGGTCTGTTGCAGCATATATGGGGGCATCAAAACAGAATGCAGCAGCAAATGCTAAACCATCTAAAGATAATGCTGTAGCAGTGTTAACAAAAGATGGAACTGAACTTGATTATCCTTATTGGATTATGAATAATGAAGTAAGTGATGAAGTTTCACAGATGAGACAACAATATGCGGCATATGGTCAAAAAATTGATCCTGTATTTGATGAATTAGCATTAAATTACAATGCTGTAAAACAATTATTCGATATAAAGGTAATAGAATATTATGCTGATCAAAATGGATTAACACCATCAGATAAAGAACTTGAAAAAGCGTTTAACAAATATATAGATGATCAAATTGCAAAATTAAAAGAAAATGAGGATACATGGAAGAAATATTTAGATTATTATAAAAGTGAAGATAATCTTAGAAATTTAATTAAATCAAACTATAAAAATATGTATAGAATCCAGTTAATTATCGATAAAGTAAAAGATCATGTATCAGCAGTTTCAAAAGATGAAGGGTTAAAATATCTAAAAGATAATTTTGACGATTTAAAAAAGAAATACGAAGAAGTAAAAGCTCAACATATTCTTGTTAGTGATGAAGCTACAGCATTAAAGATTAAGAAAATGATAGAAGACAAAGAAATTACATTTGAAGATGCAGCAGCAAAATATTCAAAAGACACATCAAATGCAACAAGTGGCGGAGAATTAGGTTGGTTCAAACATGGAGCAATGGTAAAAGAATTTGAAGATGCATCATTTAACGCAACAGTAGGAGATTTAGTAGGACCTGTAAAAACAAATTATGGATATCATATTATAAGAGTACAGGATAAAAAAATCTTTAATAAACCAGAAGATATAATGGATAAATATCCAGAAATATATTCTGAAATAGAAAAAACACTTAAAAACGATAAATTTATAGAATGGTTGAAAAACTATAAAGAAAGCGAAAAATTGGCTTTATCATATCTCGAGGAAGATTTAAAATTATATGATGAATATACAAAACTTTCACAGGATAAAGATGAAAATAAAATAAAAGAATTTATTTCAGAGATGGAAAATTATGTATTTGATGATAAAGGTGAATTGGCAATAAACGTATCAGTTAATGAAATGGCTATATACGTTTATGCAACTGGATTATTAAAAGATATATACGAAACAAGGTTGGATAAATTTACAAAATACTTAACCTTAAAAGATTCAGTTGATCCGGAAATAATAAAACTCAGCCATGATGAAATTACAAAGAAAATAGAAGAATTAACAGCTAAAATGAAAAATGTATCAGGTGAAGAATATACAAAATTATTAAAAGAAAGATTTAAATATGAAGATGCAAAAGATTTTCTTGAATTAAAGGCAGAATTAAAAGATTATACTGATGAAGAAATAGCAAATGGAAAAGTAGAACTACAAAAAGAATTAGATAATTTAAAAGCAAAAAGGATAAAAGTATTAGATGAATTATTTGCAGAATATCCAAGCTCAACAAAAACAGTTGATTTCTATTATAAAGAAGAACCACAAAATCCAGAAGTTGCTTTAAAATATTCAGAAAATAAATTTAACATGTATAAACAATACTTACAGTATATAGATGCAAATTCAATGTTCCAGTATTTTGGTCAGCAGCTTAGAGAAATTAGTTTCAATTTAAATAGAGTTGCATTCTCTAAAGCATCGACAGATACAAGATTAGAAGCACTTGAAACATTATTAGATTTCACAGATACATTTAGTCCAGAT
The DNA here is from genome assembly GCF_013363245.1 of Marinitoga sp. 1135. Lineage (NCBI taxonomy): Bacteria > Thermotogati > Thermotogota > Thermotogae > Petrotogales > Petrotogaceae > Marinitoga > Marinitoga sp. 1135. The sequence goes on from NZ_LBEZ01000018.1 coordinate 54,617, forward strand.
CCATTCACAAAATTGGGATACCTGGAAGAAATCAAAAAACTTGATCCAAAATATCCTGGAATAGACAAAATGATTGAAGAAACAGAAAAAGAATATGAAGCAACGAAAAATGCAACATCAACTAATAAATAAGAAAATCAGAGAGCATCTAAAGCTCTCTGATTTTTTTATTATTTATAAACCTTTTTGCATATTTTAAAGCTTCATTTGCATTTTTGGCATAAAATACACCGAACTTTGAAGCAAGTTCTTTGTTCATAGAAGCCCCACCAGCAATTATAGGTATTTCAACACCATTTTCCAGTAATAAATCTTTAACCTCCTTTATTTTTCCAACTGTTGTTGTCATCATTGCAGAAAGTCCTAAAAGATCTGGCTTTAATTCTTTTACCTTTTCTAAAATAATCTTTCCTGGAATATCCTTTCCTATATCTATTACTTCATATCCTGAGCTTTTTAATACTGTAGCTACTATCTTTTTACCAATATCATGAACATCACCTTCAACAGTAGCTACAAGAATTGTACCCTTTGATGAACTTTCTTCTTTTTTAAGCATATTATTTAGATATTCAAAAATAGGAGTTACCGTTTCAGCAGCTAAAATTAATTGTGGCAAATAAATTTCTCCTTTTGAATATAATTCACCGATATATTCCATTGTTTTGGCAAGAATGTTTTGACTCACCTGAAGAGGGGTATAATCTTTAAGCAACAAATTAATCTTTTCCTTTAATTCCCTGGATTTTTTCTTTAATATTAAGTCAGCTAATTCATCTCCTGTTGAGGTAGATGTATCTCTTGAAACTTCCATTCCATGCAATATCAATGAACCAAAAACAATATTCATGGTGCTGCTTTCTTTTGAGTTAAGTATTGCTCCACTAAGACCATTGTGTATTGCAAGGGATAAAAACGAAGCATTAATGCCTTCTCTGCTTGGAAGTCCAAAACTTAAGTTTGATAATCCTATAGATGTTTTAATACCTTTTTCTGAAAGTAATTTTATAGTTTCAAGAGTAACAAAAGGATCTTTTTTTGCTCCAACTGGCAATACCAATGGATCAACAAAGATTCTATCTTTTGAAATACCATTTTCTTCAAGGTATTTAATGCCTTTCATAGCAATTTCAAATCTTTCCTGAGCAGTTTCTGGTATTTTATTTTTCATTGTAAGCAAAATCAGCATTCCGCCGTATCTTTTTAACCATCTTATAGCTGTATCCAATTTTTCTTTCTCAACAGTTGAAGAATTTATTAAAGGTCTTCCAACATACTCCTTTAAAGCAACTTCCATAAATTCGGGTTGTTGTATGTCCAGAGATAAAGGAATTGAACCTATTTTATCAAGAATTATTATACTTTTTTCAAAATGTTTTTTATCAAGCAATTTTTCAATACCAAGATTTATATCTAATACATGTGAACCTTCTTTTTCCTGAGCTGTTGCAAGATTTACCATTCTATCAAAATTATATTCCCTTATAGCATTTTGGAAATTTTTCTTTCCTGAAGCATTTATCCTTTCGCCTATTATAAGAAATGGTTCTGTTTCTCTTAATATAGTTCTACTTGAGAGAAACTGTTTTTTTATAGTCTCTCTTTTTCTAACTCTTGTCTTGCCAATAAATTCTCTCATAAGTTTGATATGTTCTGGGCCTGTGCCACAACAACCGCCAATAATATTTGCACCAAGATGAACAAAATCTTCCATATATACAGAAAATTTTTCAGGTGTTGTATTGTAAATTACACTTCCGTCTGGCTGAAGTTTAGGTTTTCCAGCATTTGGTTCAACGCTTATGGGCTTTTTTGAGTATTTTGAAAGTGTTTGAAATACCTTAATCATTTCTTCAGGAGTTAAAGTACAATTCATTCCTATAACGTCTACATCAAGATCATTAAATAATGTGGCAAATATTTCAACACTTGTTCCTGTTACTGTTCGTCCATTTTCTTCAAATGTAAGATGTGCAATTATAGGAATATTATTATCCAGATCCCTTAATGCTAAAAATGCAGCTTTTAATTCTTTTAAATCAGACATTGTTTCTATTATAAAACCGTCAATACCTGCGTTTAAGAGAATTTCTCCCTGCTCCTTAAATACCTCATATGCTTCATCAAATGATAATTCGCCGAGGGGAGTTAATAATATTCCTGTTGAGGATATATCTCCAAGAATTTTTACGTTAGAATTTTTAGCAGCATCTTTCGCTATTTTTACAGCATGAAAATTAATATCTTTAATATTCTCTTTAACCTTTAATGATTGCATTTTTAATCTATTTGCACTAAAAGTATTTGTTAATAAAAAATCAACACCAGCATTTACATAAGCTTTTTGTAATGTGTATACTGCATCTGGATTTGTTATATTCAACAATTCAATAGGCATTCTACCTCTAATACCCATTTTGAAAAATTCTGTGCCATAAGCACCATCTAAAAAAAGAACTCTTTGATTTAACAATTCAGAAAATTCTTTTCTATTCATCTTATCACCAGCCTATTAAACAGGTTGTTGTTTTTCCTGGAATCATTATACCACTTTCACGAACCATAATTTTATCTGTTAAATTTAGCATTTCAACTATAATTTTATTTACTCTAATATCGATATCCCCATATCCAGGTGAAAAACGCATAGTACCTTTTCCATATTTAGTTCGTAATTTTTGGTCAAATGTATTATTTAATTTTTCAAGAGCTTCAGAAGCCCATGCGTCAAGTAACGTTCCTTCAAGAACTTTATTTCTTTCCATTAAGCTTTCAATTTCTTTATCAATTCTCTCACCTAATGTTGAAAGAAATATAGATAATTTTTTTGAACCAACGAACTTTGAAGGAATTATTTCTTTGGGAACTTTATTTATTTCATATAGATTATGCCACAATTGTGGACTTGCAAGTTCAAGACCTTTAAGATATATTTCGGTAGCAATTTTATTTAAATTTTCATCATCAATAATTTTTTTATATATACTTCCAGCACGCGCCAGATATATTTGTTTTGAAGGCATGTATTCGCTTTTTTGTGGAATATATTCTTCTATTTCAGAAAAATTCATCGTATCACCTCTACTAATAAATAATAAAATCAATGCTTGTATTAAAGTTTTTATTTATTATAGCATATATATTTTTAAAGATAAAATAACGTATTGTGAGTTATATAAAAACTATTTATTTATTTTGAGATGATATGATATAATTTAATAGAAGTATAAGGTAATTACTACTCTTAGAAGAGGATTTGGAGGTTTTAATGAGAATATTTGAATACGAAAATATAAATGAAATGAGTTTTGAAACTGCAAAAACTGTTTTTAACTTTTATGATTATTATATAAGAAAACAGGGGTATTTTTCTCTGGTCTTAGCGGGGGGCAATACTCCAAAATTACTGTATCAAATTCTGGCATCTGAATATAATTTAAAAATAAACTGGAATGATGTATATATATTTTTTGGTGATGAAAGATATGTGGATAAAGAAAATGAATATAGCAATTATAAAATGGCTTTTGAAACGTTGATTTCAAAAATAGATATTCCCCCAAAAAATATTTTTAGAATAAGAACAGAAATCGAACCTATTGAAAAATGTGTAGAAGATTATGAAAACCAAATATTGAAATTTTTTGAGAAGAAAGATAAAGATGTTTCATTTGATTTAATTCTTTTGGGAATGGGGAATGATGGACATGTTGCCTCAATTTTTCCAGATATTGAAATTTCAAATAATAAGTATATTGATTATGTTATACCAAAAAATGCAAATCCATTAGTTCCAAGAATAACCTTTACATATAATACTATAAATAATAGTAAAAACGTTGTTTTTTTAATTTCTGGAAAAGAAAAAATAAAAGTATTAAATGAAGTTTTTAGAGGGAAAGAATATCCGGTGGGAAATATAAAACCACGTGAGAATTTGATATATTTTATATCTAAGTAATCTTTATTAGTGATTTGAAGGTGTATTATTTTTCTATCAAAATATCAATCTAACCTCAGTATATTGGCGAAAAAATGAAGAAAAATTGCTGCAATTAATAAAATAATGAGGCTTTAACAGCCTCATTATTTTAATCCAAAATATTCCAGAATACTGTCTGATATTATTTTAGCGAACAAATCTATATATACACCGGATTTAAAGCTTATTTCTACTGTTGGATTTGAAAGAAATTCAAGTTCAAATAATACTGCCGGGCATTTAGTATATGCCAGTACTGCAAATTCAGCTGCATGTATGGATCTAAAAGGAATGTTGTTTTCTTTGATGCGTTTTCTTAATAATTCTGCAAATTTTTTGCTTTCTGGAATTGAATTTTTCTTTTCTATAACTCTTGATTCTATTATATCCTTATTTTTTTTCATGTCGAGGTTTTCTTTCCTTGCGATTTTTCTGGCGTATTTATCGTTTGAAAATGAGAAATAATAAATTTCCGAACCTCGAACACTTCGATTTTCAAGATATGAATTGAGATGTATACTTACAAATAAATCTGCCCCAACATCATTTGCAAATTTTGCACGATTATATAATTCTACAAATTTATCATAGCTTCTTGTGAGATAAACCCTTATATTTTTATTTTTTAATAATTCCTGTGTTTTTAATGCAACCTTTAAAGCGACATCTTTTTCTTTCGTTCCAAGATATCCAAGAGCACCAGGATCAAAGTCTCCATGTCCGGGATCTAAAACCACTATAGGTGCAGTGAATTTTTCTGTTAATTCTATATCAAGAATAATTCTTCCGTTTTCTGTGATTTTGGTATATTTTTTTGCTTCGGCACCAAGTATTATGGTTACCCATATTTCTTTTTTAGAATGTTGCATGGCTTTTATCTGTTTTAGGAATTTATTGTTATATGTTTTTGAAAAGGAAACTTCAGGAATCTCAGCACCATATATTTTTATTAAATATCCCGGTGCAGATGTGAGCGAATATACTTCATATTTTTCCGGTTTCATTGAAAATTCCATAATAACACGCAATCTTTCATTCATTAAAAAGCCGTCTATACTTTTTAATTTTGCAAGGTTGTAATTTAAATAATAACCCTTTGAATTAGTAAAATATTCAAGATTTGCAATTTGGGCTAATGTGCTTAATTCAACATAATAATTTTTATTTATATATTTAAAATTATTTTTGTCTAGTGTTAGTGATTCAGAAGAATTCAATATGGCAATTTGTGCATTTGGAAATACAACTGCTGACCATGTATCCTGAAATTTTATTATTAATAGATTTTCAGATGTAGAAATTACGTCGTATTCAAGATGTTTTAAATAAGAAACATTGAGGAAAATCTTTCCATTTTCCTCAATGTAATTAAGTCTATCTACTTTTTTCCATTGTAAAAACAAGTCTTTTGAAAATAATTGTATTGAAAATATAATTATTAGGAAAATTAAAAGAGGTAATTTTTTATTATAATTCATGCATTACTCGCCACCCATATAGTTTTTATCTATTTCAACATGTGCAAACTTCATTCCTGGTAAAAAGATCATAGGATTTACGCTCTTTTCATCAAGTGTTCTTACTTCAAAATGAACATGAGGACCTGTGGATATTCCTGTACTTCCAACTCTTCCAATTAATTCACCCTTTTTAACAATTATTCCAGGAACAACATCCGCTCTGGACATGTGTGCAAATATATAATAATGTTTTCCAGCCTTTATTTTTACATATATTCCATAACCTTTATCTTTTTTTACTTCTACAACCTTTCCGGTTATAGAAGAAAATATAGGTAATCCTTCGCTTAAAGCTATATCTATTCCACTATGAAATCTTTTTTCGTGGTAAATTGGATGTATTCTCCAACCGTAAGGTGAGGTTAATTCTCCCCATACAGGCCATGAAACAGTAACCTTTTTATTGTAGGATAATCCAAGATAATTGTAAGGTATTAATAATTTCTGACCTACATATATTTTTTCTGGATTTGTTATATGATTGTATTTTATTAAGAGATTTAAGTCTGTAAACATCGATTTGGCAATATATGAAAGATTATCACCAGATTTTACTGTATATATAAAAACAGGTTCTTCCGGGATTTTAATTTTTTGTCCTGGATATATATATTTCTTATAAGCGAGTTCGGGATTATAATCAACAATTAATGATAAGGGAATATTATGTTTATATGCAATTAGTTCTAGAGAATCGCCAGATTTTACTGTGTATGTGTATGTATTAACAGAAAATATAGTTGTAATTAATAATGTTAAAATAATTAAAAAAATCCGATTTTTCATTATTTTCCTCCCAACAACTCTACGATTTTATCTGCTATTTCATAATTTGGAAGAACAAAATCTGCATAATTTTCTTCGACAACAGCTTTAGGCATTCCATATACTACGCAGGTTTCTTTTGATTCAGCAATTATTTTTCCGCCATAATGTTTAATTTTAAATGCACCTTTTGCACCATCTTTACCCATTCCTGTTAATACTGCGGCAATTATATTTGATTTATAAATTTCTGCGGCAAGATCAAATGTAAAATCTGCAGCAGGTCTAACATTATTTATTTTATCTGATTGATCAAGGAATGTATATACCTTGCTTCCGGAAGCTTTTAAACCAAGATGGTAATTTCCAGGTGCAATATATACAGTATCTGGTTTTAATTCTTCATTGTCTTCAGCTTCTTTTACATGCAATTCGGAAATCTTATCCAATCTTTTTGCGAGAGAATTGGTAAATCCTGGAGGCATGTGCTGAACAACAACCACCGGAACATTTATCCCTTTTGGTAAGTTAGGAATAATTGTATCTAATGATCTTGGGCCACCAGTAGAAGAAGCAATTAAAACAATCTTTTGTCCTCTTAACATTGTTGATATTCTTGGTTTTTTAGGTTTGATCCTTCTCATAGTCATTTTAGTCACATCAACCTTTGCAGCATTTCTTATTTTTTCCAATAATTCGTCAGCAACAGTCCTGAATGTCCATGAAACGCTTCCGGCAGGTTTTTGTATAAAATCTACAGCGCCATTTTCCAGTGCTTCAATTGTAATTTCAGAATCCTTTGAAGTTAAACTACTAACCATTATAATAGGTGTAGGTCTTTTTTTCATAATTATTTTTACAGCTTCAAGACCGTTTAATTCCGGCATTTCGACATCCATTGTAATTACATCTGGTTTTAATTGAATAGCCTTTTCAACACCTTCAAGACCTGTTTTGGCTATTCCAACGACCTTCATATCCTTTTGTTTTTCAATAATATCTTTTAAAACCATTCTCATGAATCCAGAATCGTCTACTATTAATATTTTAATTACTTTATCATCCATTGTTATCCCTCCCTTTTTTTCAGGATGCTGCCGATAATTATAAATAAAATGAATAGTATACCTATAATTATACCATATTTGGGAGGCCAATTAAACATTTTGCCACCGAATATTACAGCTGCAACAACAATAGAAAAAGTAGCTGCGATTAATACCGCAGCTGCTCCTAAATCTTTTATAATACCAACAATTGCATTATATTCTGGATGCATTAAATCCATCATTTTTTCTACAAGTGTATTAATTGTTTCAAGGATAAGTACCATGAATATTGCCAGAGATATCCATAGTATCTGACTTTCATCAAGATTTAATATAATAGCCAATATAAAAGCCAATAATGCAAATGTAGTTTGTATTTTGAAATTTCTTTGGGTTGTAAAAACTTCAAATAATCCCTGGATAGCAAATTTTAAACTTTTTGAAAATTTTCTCATTAAAAACCTCTTCCTACTGAATGTCCGTTATTTTTTATTTCATATTTCTTTTCGACGAATTCATATCCAATCTTTAATGCTTTTTCATCTATTTCATAAAATCTCTCATTAACTCTCTTTTTCATTACTTCTACTAATGTATCAAGGCTAACAATGCCACAATTTTTAGCAATTGCCCCTAAACCTATCATATTAGCAACATTTGAATTGCCTAATTTTTCATAAGCTAATTTTGAAGCAGGAATTGGAATAATCTTTTTTGTTACCCTTGCAACAGTTTGAGGTAATGCTTTTATATATGAGCTGTCGTAGAATATGATACCATTATTTTTAACTTTTGAAAGATGAGAAAATGCAATATCATGCATTAAGTATAATACATCAAATGTTTCAGCTTTAGGGTAATCTATGGTTTCTTCAGAAAAAAGAACGTCACAAAATGATAAACCTCCCCTAACCTGAGCACCATAGTGTTGAGATTGAACAACCCAATACCCTTCTTTTACCAATGATTCAGCAAGTATTAATCCCATTAAAATATTACCCTGACCGCCCATACCGCTAATTCTTATGCTTGAAGGTTCTCTTAATTTCATTTAGCAACACCACCTAATTTAGCAGAGATTTCTGCGTATAAGTCTAAATAGGTTTTTTTAGCATCATCTTTATGGAATTCTCCAATTACTATTTTTCCTTCCAATTCTTCTTTTGACATATCTTTTGCTTTGTTTATTGTAATAGCATTATTTTTAAAGTAGTCCATAAACTGTGTTGGTTTTGACATTCCATTATATCTTCCATAGTAAGTATGACAATTTGATACTATTTCAACAACAGACATACCTTTGTGTTTTATAGCATTTTCTATATATTTAACGCTTTGCATGTAATGATATACTGTACTTCTTGCAACATAGGTAGCACCAGAAGCAATAGCCATTTGAACAGGATCAAAAGAGCGCTCAACATTTCCATATGGTGCTGTTGAAGCAGTTGCTTCATGAGGAGTGGTTGGCGAATATTGACCACCTGTCATGCCGTATATTGTATTATTAAATAGTATTACTGTTAGATTCATATTTCTTCTACAGGCGTGTATAAAATGATTTCCACCAATAGCGAGCATATCACCATCTCCACCCATTACAACAACTTCGAGATCAGGCCTTGCAAGCTTTACACCTGTAGCAAATGGAATAGCTCTTCCGTGTAATGTGTGAAGAGTATTAAAATCTAAATATCCTGTAACTCTTGAAGAACAACCAATACCAGAAACAACAGCAACCTTATTTTTATCAAGGTTTAAATTAGCAGCTGCTTCAATAAAAGATTTCATAATTATACCATTTCCGCAGCCTGGACACCATACATTTGGAAGTCTATCTTTTCTGAGATACTGAAAATACTTTTGAGTAGGCATGCCGCACCTCCGATTTATTTTAATTGGAATAGCCTGTATTCAATATTTGAAAGTTTAAAAAATAATTTTGTTAATGAATCTGGATAATCTCCACCATATATTACACGCTTAATACCGGCGTTTATTATAAGCCTTGCGCAAACAGAACATGGTTGATGAGTTACATATATTGTTGCACCGTCAGTTGAAATTCCGAATTTTGCTGCCTGCATTAAAGCATTTTGTTCAGCGTGTAATCCATAACATATTTCCTGATGTTCACCGCTTTTTATATTTAATTCATCTCTGATACAGGTAATTTGATCACAGTGAGGAAAACCTGATGGTGGCTGGTTGTAGCCTGTTGCCAATACGCGTTTATCCTTTACTATTACAGCTCCAACCTTTCTATGGGTACACGATGATCTCTCACTAACAAGAAAAGCTATTTTCATAAAATAATTGTCCCAATCTTCAATATTTTTCTTTTCAGGAAAACTTATTTCCAATAATTTATTTTTTTTTATATATTCATCTACCCTATCCCTTAAACTCATAATATATTTTCCCTCACTTCCAGTATTTTTTCAAATACCATTTTAGATAAATCCAGGCCTTTTTCGTTTAATCTGACGTAATCATCAACAATAATCATATCAGATACCTCAGTACTCAAATTTTTGATGAATTTTAAAAATAAATCTCCGTATTTTTTTTCTAAATTTTTAACGCTTATTCCTTTTATAAGTCTTAATCCCATAAATAATTCTTCTGTTAATTCATTTAAAGGTTCATTTTGAACATAATAATCATATGGAATTTCATTGTTTGCTAATTTTTCCATATAGTCTTTCAATATCCATGTTTTTGTATATCTTATATTGCCAATATGACCACCGGCAGAAATTCCAAAACCATGATAATTTTCGTTATTCCAGTATTTTAGATTATGTTTACATTCAAAATTATTTTTTGCCCAATTGGAAATTTCGTAACGTTGATAACCTACTTTTGAAAGTTCAGAAATAACAAAATCATAACCTTCTTCTATAAATGCATCATCAGGTAATGAAAGTTTTCCTTTGTTTAGTAAACTCCGAAGTGGAGTTTCATGATCGCTATCAAAAATATAATATGAGACATGATCAGGCTGCATTTTTTCTATATATTTAATATTTTCTTCTAAACTTTTCCAGTTATCTCCTGGTAATCCTAAGATAAAATCAAAATTTATATTTGAAAAATACCTTCTAGCAAGATAATACTTTTCCTGTATAACTTCGTTGTTGTATTTTCTATTCATTCTTTTTAAGATTTCATTATCAAAAGTTTGCACACCAATACTCAGTCTATTTATACCAAGTGAGAAATATGTATGTAATAATTCTTCAGTAAGAATTTCAGGATTGCTTTCAATAGTTATTTCGTCAGGTTGAAAATTGAAAGAATCTGATAATTTTTTAAATAATTTTTCTATATTTTTTATATCAACATAAGTAGGTGTTCCACCGCCTAAAAAAAGAGTTTCGATTTTCAGATTTTTGTCCTTATATAAATCTATTTCCTTAAAAAGCGATTCAAAATATCTATCCTGAATATTTAAATTTGTTGTCATGGGATAATCACAATATAAACATTTTGATTTGCAAAATGGAATATGTATATATAATCCAATTTTATTAGTATTCAATGAAGAAACACCATCCATTATTGGTTATTATTATGCTTAAAGGATTTTTAATATCGTTTTTGCTTAGATACAATAAGAACCCAGCATCTTCGGACATCTTCATCTGCATGCCAATATAATATTCGCTTTTATCTATTTTAAATGGTGATTGAAATGTGAAATAAGGATAATAATTATTTTCAGAATATAAAACTCCGTATCCCCAAAATCCAGAAAAATACTTGTTTTCTAATATTCCAACAGGTAAACTCAGCGAAATACCTAAAGAGGATTCACCTAGAATAAAAGGTATTTTCATGTATCTTTGTGCATATACTGAGTAATTTGACACAGAAAAATCTGTATTTTTATATTTGAAACTATTTGAATATGTGGTGAGCTTTAATATAGTAGCTGCTAATATGTTAGAAGAAGAAAGATTACGTGTTTCACTTCCGTTTTTAAATACTGAATTGTATGAATATGAGAAGCTTTTCATTGCCAGTTGATTGGAGTATTTTTTTATAGAATAAAAAATTTCTGGAGAATTGTTTTCTATATCGTATTTTATTCCAAAATCAAAAATTCTTTCGCCGATTTTTAATTTTATTTTTTTAAAGAATATTTTTTGATATGTATAAAATTCTTTGGAGCCAGTATAATATGTTCCAAGTGTTGGAAAGTGTAAATCGTAAGAGAATGGATATTTTCCTGATATTCCAAGATTTTGATTTTTAGTACTCCAAAACGGTATTTTTAATTCGAGATAATTATTGGTTATTTCATAATTAATGGAAAATGAAGTGATAAATAACAATAGTAAAAGAGAGATTAAAATATTTTTTTTCATGAGGCACCTCCTGATATAATAAATTTTAAAATTCTCCACCAAGAAGAATTATATCACAATTTTAATTTTCATATTAGCAAATTTGAAAAACTTTTCTGATATAATATAGAAAATTTTCATTGTTGTAATAGACGGAGGTGAAGTTATGTATAATCCTGAATTGATAAGAAATATCAGTATTATAGCGCATATAGATCATGGTAAAACAACATTGGTTGATAGAATACTTGAAATAACAAAAAGCATTGATAATCGTAAAATGCATGACCAATATCTTGATATGATGGATATTGAACAGGAAAGAGGTATTACAATAAAAGCACAACCTGTTAAAATTATGTATCCAGCTAAAGATGGAAATACCTATGAAATAAATATTATAGATACACCGGGGCATGTTGATTTTACATATGAGGTTTCAAGAAGTCTTGCAGCATGTGAAGGAGCAGTGTTGCTCGTTGATGCATCTCAGGGGGTAGAAGCACAAACAGTTGCAAATACATATCTTGCAATAGAAAATGATCTTGAAATTATTCCTGCGGTCAATAAAATCGATTTGCCAAATGCCAATGTTGAAGAGACATTGGCTGAAATAGAAGATTTAATAGGTATTTCAGCAGATGACGCGTTAAAGGTGTCCGGAAAAACAGGTGAAGGTGTTGAAGAGCTACTTGAAGAGATTATAAAGAGAATTCCAGCTCCTACCTCCAAAGGAACAAGTGAAGATAAGTTAAAGGCTTTGATATTTGATGCAAAGTATGATAAATATAGAGGAGTAATCATATATACGAGAATATATGGAGGAACAGTTAAAACTGGCGATAAAATAATGACTATGTCAAATAAAGAAACATATGAAGTTGTTGAAGTTGGAATATTCCATCCCGAAATGCAAAAAACAGATTCATTATCTGCTGGTGAAGTTGGATATATAATCGCAGGAATCAAAGAGGTTGAGCTTGCACGTGTAGGTGATACCATAACAAGTGCAACAGATCCAATAGATGAACCATTGCCAGGATATAAAGAAGTGAAACCTATGGTATATGCAGGTATATATCCTGGTGTTCCAGATTATTATGAAGAATTAAGAAAAGCGCTTGATAAACTAAAATTAAATGACGCTGCTTTAACCTTTAATCCTGAACATTCACCTGCGCTTGGATTTGGTTTTAGATGTGGTTTTCTTGGATTATTACATATGGATGTTGTAAGAGAAAGAATAGAAAGAGAATTTGAATTAGCCATTATATTAACAGCTCCAAATGTTGTTTATAAGGCTAAATTGAAAAATGGCGAAGAAATAGAAATTCATGATCCAACACAATTTCCTGATCAGGATTTATTGGAAGAAGTATATGAACCATATGTAAAACTTGATATTATTACACCAACAGAATATATGGGCGGTTTAATGGGTGTAGTTCAAAATGAAAAACGAGGAGAATTTGTTTCTGTATCAAATGCTGGTAAAGATAGGGTAGTTATGCATTTTGAAGTTCCACTTGGCGAAATAATCTTTGATTTCTTTGATAGAATGAAAGCGATTAGCCGCGGATATGCTTCAATGGATTATGAATTAATAGGATTTAGAAAATCTGATTTATTAAAGGTTACAATACTTGTTAATAGAGAGCCAGTTGAAGCGTTGTCGTTTATTGCACATAGAAGTAAATTATATGAAATGTCGAAGAAAATGGTAGAAAAATTAAAGGATCTCATCCCAAAACATCAGTTTGAAATTCCAATACAGGCAAAAGCAGATGGAAGAATTATTGCAAGATCCACAATTAAAGCATATAGGAAAGATGTTCTTGCAAAGTGTTATGGTGGAGATATAACAAGAAAGATGAAATTGCTTGAAAAACAAAAAGAAGGTAAGAAAAGAATGCGCCAAATTGGTAGGGTAACAATACCTCAAAATGCATTTCTTGCAATTTTGAAAATAAATGAGGAAGAAAAATAAATTTTCCCCCTTCAGGATAATGAAGGGGGATTTTTTAAACAAATATCAATAGCTTTTTCTAATAAAAGATCTTCTTCTGGTTCTCTGATATTTTCATATATTATACCAAAATAAGGATCTTCGATTTTTATGTTTGGTTCAAAACCTTTTCCTGAAATATTTTCGCCATTTAAAGATATATATTGTCCTACAGGTATTATTATTTTTCTATTTTCATCAAGAGAAAATGTATTTAAAATTTCAGATTTTCCATAAGTTCTTTCGCCAATAACAGTTGCAAGGTTATTATCCCTGAGATATAATCCAACCAATTCAGAAGCTGAAGCGCTAAATCTGTTTACAATTACAACTATTTTTTTATTATTTAATTCTTTTCTGTATTTGATATTTTGAATTCGACTGAGCATATAATAATTATTTTTAAGTTTTATATTATAAAATACATTTTGAGGAGATAAAAGCGAAAGGACTTTTTGAGCTTCATTTAAAGAACCACCATGATTATTTCTTAAGTCAATAATTATATTGTCGATTTTTCTTTCAATTGCAAGATTAATATAATCATTAAATCCTTCAAATAATCCTTCACCAAAATAGTTTATTTTTATTATCAAAAATTTTTTTTCTTTTTCTTTAATGACCTTTGTATCCATCATTTTATAAAAACCCGTCCTTTTTGAAAAGGAAATGTTAAATGTTTCTCGATTTTTGTTTAAAACAGTTATTGTAAAATTTTCCGTGTTTTCGAATGAGGGAATATCATCTCTTCTAACATCTTTGCCGTTAATTGCTATTATATAATCTCCTGAACGCAAACCTTCTTTATAAACCTTTGAACCGAAAAAGACCTCTGATACCTCTACTGCCTGTTTTTTAAAATTATATTTTCCTGTAAAACCCAGTTTATATGCATAATCTGATGCGAGATCAACATAATCTTTATTGGATTTTATAAAATCGCTATATTTTGTATGAAGTCCCTGTATAGCATTATATAACATATCATCAATTTCTTCATCTGTTAATTCTGGATAGTAGTTGTTTTTTATGCAATTGTACATTTTTCCAAATATATTAGATTCATGTAGTTTAAGTTTATATTCTGTATTTAGCCATATAAGGTAGAATATTGCAGCAACGATTAAAAGATTTAAAATAAATTTTGTTTTCCACATAGTATTCCTCCTTGTAAAAGATTATAGTAAATAAATAATAAGTGCCCAATAAATATGATCGGATCTTTTTATAATATAATACATCAAAAGAAAAAATACAAAGGAATATATATATCCTGTGAATAAAACATTATTAAATGAAAAATAAAATGAACTGTTTGTAAGTTTCAACCCATTTACAAATAATGATGCAAAGAAAGCTATTAAGAATGGTGATATAATACTGTCTGGATATGCATGTTCCATATCATCACGTAATTTTATACATAGAAAATAAATTAGGATAATTGCAAAAATAATAGAGGATTTGTTATAAAAAACATATATGTTATATTTAATATTATGTAAAACATGAATTAGCGTTAATGCCAATATCAGCAAAAGCAATTTCGTATCCTTAAAATTTTCTAGTACGCTGTTGATATCTATTCTAAGAAAATATAAATCATCTTCTTTAGTAAATGAGATTATGCTTTTAAAGAGTATATATATTGTAATAAAATTCAAAATGCCATTTCCATAAGGAAGACGCATATATAATGCAATATTTGAATACAAAACCATAAGAAAAATAGCAAAGAAGTAAAAAATATCTTTTTTTTCATTTGAATCATAAAATTCCACATTTTCCCTCCTTTTTTGTTAATAAATTATATTTTTAACAAACTTGTACAATATTATATCAAAAAAAAATATCTTTTTCAATA
Source organism: Marinitoga sp. 1135 (assembly GCF_013363245.1). Classification (NCBI taxonomy): domain Bacteria; kingdom Thermotogati; phylum Thermotogota; class Thermotogae; order Petrotogales; family Petrotogaceae; genus Marinitoga; species Marinitoga sp. 1135. The sequence goes on from NZ_LBEZ01000018.1 coordinate 70,154, forward strand.
AAAAAATCCTGAGAGTTGTTAATTCTCTCAGGATTTTTTATAATAATCAATAGTTAAGAAATTTTAGTTTTGGAATTGTGACAATAACTTTCTTGCATTGTCTTCATCTTTTATCATTTGACTGATTAATTCTTTTTCAGATGAAAATTTCATTTCTTCTCTCATGAATTTTAAAACTTCAACTTCAATGACTTTATTATATAAATCACCAAAATAATCAAGGAAATATATTTCAACCTTTGGTTCTTTTATATCCAGATTAAAGGTTGGTCTCATTCCAACGCTCATAAGACCGAAATACTTGTATGGTGAATTTTTTACCCCGCCATATACAAGATATACTCCAAATTTAGGGTAAATAATTTTTTCTTTATATCTAATATCAATGTTTGCTGTTGGAAATCCCAGTTTAAATCCAACATGCCTATCTTCATATACGGGGCCTTCCAATGTCCAGTTTCTTCCGAGTAACTTATTTGCTTCTTCAATTCTTCCATTTTGTATAGACCTTCTTATAAATGTTGAACTAATACGTGTTTCTGAAGTTTTTATATCGTTTATTATTTCCACTATAAAATCTTTCTTATGTCTTTCTGCGAGAAGGAAATTTATATCTCCTTTTTTACCTTTACCAAATGTAAAATCTTCTCCGCATACTATACATTTCATTCCATTATTTAAAAGAAAATCCAGGTATTCTCCATGAGTAATGTTGATGACATCTGGAAGTTCAAATACTTCTGTTTCAAAACCCATAGATTGCAAAATTTCTTCTCTTTTATATGATGGGTAAATTAATCCAACAAAATCATTGGAAAAATGATGTAAAGCCGGATATTTCATTATATATGCTTTGGGTTTTAATTGATGTTTTTCCGCATAATCCAGAGTTTTTTTTAAAATTACCTGATGACCTTTATGTACGCCGTCGAAAGTACCAATTGTTACCGCATAATTCATAGTTCCACCTCATATTGATAATTTAACATCTTTAATCAAAGAAAATTTGAGCAAGTTTATAATATTCAAAAGGGACAAGTTTTTTGGTTGCTACACCATATTCCAATGGGATGGAGATAATTTCATTTCCCTTTAATGCAACCATTCTTCCAAAATCTCTTTTTTTGACTAAATTCATAGCTTCTACGCCATATCTTGTTCCAAGTATTCTGTCAAATGCAGTTGGGGTTCCGCCTCTTAATAGATGACCGAGAACTACAGAACGTGTTTCATAACCTGTTTTTTGTTCTATTATTTCTGCAAGATAATGAGCTACACCACCCAATCTAATATGTCCAAAGGCATCTATTGTTGATTTATCTGCAACCACTTCTTCTAATTCTGTTGGTTTAAATCCTTCTGCTACAGCTATTATCATATATCTATTTTTTTTCATTCTTCTATTGACATATGTTACAATTTCATTTATAGTCATTGGAAATTCTGGAATCAAAATTAAATGAGCTCCTGCCGCAAGTCCAGCTTCAATGGTTATCCAGCCAGCTTCTCTTCCCATAAGTTCAACAATCATTACACGTTGATGTGATTTCGCAGTAGAATGCAATCTATCAATGGCATCTGCGCCAACGTTTACAGCGGTATGAAAACCAAAAGTATAATCTGTATTTGAAACATCATTATCTATAGTTTTAGGAACACCAACTACAGGATATCCTAAACTTGAAAGTTTAGCAGCAACTGATAAGGTATCATCACCGCCAATGGCTATTAAAGCGTCAAACCCAAGTTCTTTAAAATTTTTTTCTAAAAGCATTCTATCTTCTTCTCTTTTAAATGGGTTTACTCTTGCAGTTCCGAGAATAGTTCCGCCTAAAATATGAATACCTTCTACATCTTCATTATCAAGTTTCATAACATCTTTTGATAACATACCTTTCCATCCGTTTAAAACTCCATAAATTTCATAACCTTCGCCTGAAGATCTAACAATACCTCTAATAACAGCATTTAAACCGGGACAATCTCCACCACCAGTTAAAATTCCTATTCGCATAATTCTCCCTCCCTGAAATATTAAAATGAAAGAAAATATTTATAATTCATATTTAATATTCAAATCGTCTTAACAGTATTATATCATATGCAGGAGATATTGTATAGTTAGAATGGCTAATTATAATTAATAAAATTTATTTTTGATATTATTGTAATTTTATTAAAATTATAGTATAATATGTATGAATAAGTTAAAGGAGGAATACTATGAATGTAAAAGTAATTAATTCTATTCTCGATGCTTTCTCAAAAACATTTAAGATGGCAACAAATGATATGGATATTGCTATCCAGAAACCTGTTGTTGATAAAGGAGAGGGAAGATCCTATGAAGTTGTTGTTACCATAGGTTTTATAGGGGATTTACACGGGAATATTCATATAGGTCTTTCTGAAGAATCAGCAAGAGCGGTTGTTTCTAAGATGATGATGGGAATGCCTGTTGAAAAACTTGATGAAATGAGTTTAAGTGCTTTAGGAGAACTTGGAAATATGATATCCGGAGCGATAGCAGTGAATCTTGAACAGCTTGGTTATAAGATAAATATTACTCCTCCTTCGATTATGCATGGAAATAACATTATCTTTATTAAAGATGGTGTTTCTTTGAGATTCCCGTTAACAATAGAAGGAAAGTATTCTGAAGAGTTTTTTGTAGTATTAAAAAGCGCGATATGAGAAGGCGAGATAAATTTGGAGTAGATATTAAAATATTTGCGCAACTTAATCTGGTATATTTTTTTGCTTTAACTGTATTGGCAAATATATTTGTTGGCTACATAATAGGATATATATTATCTTCCATAACACATGCAGAGGTGTGGAAGATAATCTTTTTGTTTTTAGGTATTATTTCTGGTTTATATCAAGGGATAATGGAATTAATGAAGGAGGCAGAAAAACAGGATAATGAATTTAAACAACAAAGAAATAGACAAACAACTACTGGAAAAAATGAAGGAAATAGCGATTAAAATAGGAATCCTTTCTCTGGGAGAAGTCGTAATTTTGTTTGTTTTTTTTGGTTTGAAATCATTATGGATTTTTTGGGGGAGCTTTGGAGCCGTAATTGGAATTTTAATGATAGTTGAAGATATTAAAAAAATAGTAACCAACGGCAAACAGAAATTTCCAAAAGGGTATATTATACGATATATTTTTTTTGGTATAATATTACTTGTTGGAGCACTTTTTTCTGAGGTAGGATTGTTTTTAACATTTTTAGGATTATTAAATATGAAAATAGCTGCACTACTTTCACCAAAATAACGGGGAGGAATATATTATGTCTGAAAGTCAGAAAAAAACACTTCTTGTTTTATTCCTGATCTATTTAGGATTAGGGCTTGTAAATTTCATCTTTTTTCCTTCAGCTAATTTGGAAGGTGTAGGATTAAGATGGACTTATACGTTTGGAGATACACCCTCTTTTTGGAATACTATTAATCCAATGACATTAATTATGTCCGGACTTATTATTTTATTATTGATAGTTTTTGCTGCGGGTGTAAAATTTGAATTAATTCCAAACAAGAAACAATCGATAGTGGAGGCTTTGCTGGAATACTTTTGGGAATTAGTGGAAGACGCTGTTCCAAATCAAAGATATAGAAAAGCAATATTTGCTATTTCAACAACACTATTTTTATTTATTCTTGTTGCTAATTTACTTTCAGGTTTTCCGGGTATAAATGTAGCTCCTACGGAAGAAGGTATAAAATTTGGAATTTTGACAGACACATGGTATACTCCAACATCAGATTTAAATACAAATGGAACATTTGCTGTAATGGTTTTGGTAATAAGTCATATCTTTGCAATTAAAGCTAAAGGTATTGGTAGCTGGATAAAGATGTTTTTTGAACCAACACCTTTGTTATTTCCTTTGAATCTTATTGGAGAAATAGCAAAACCAGTTTCGCATTCATTAAGGTTGTTTGGTAATATATTTGGTGGAGGTATTCTTGTATTAATCATCAGTTATATGATTAAATATTTTGTATTACCTGTATTTTTATGGGGATTTTTTGGAATATTTGTTGGATTTATACAGGCTTTTGTGTTTTCGTTGCTTGCAATAGCATATATGGGATCATTGCTTGAAGAATAATTTTTGTATCAACAATAAATCTTTTTAAGGAGGTAGATTTAAATGGCTGTTGAACAGGTAGCACAGGAAATTGTAAAATCAGGAAGTGAAGCTGCATTAGGTACAGGTTTATACTACATGGGTAAATTTATTGGTGCAGGTTTAGCTATGGGTATTGGTGCTGTAGGTCCAGGTGTTGGAGAAGGTAATGTTGGTGCTCATGCTATGGATGCTATGGCAAGACAACCTGAAATGGCTGGTACATTAACAACAAGAATGTTGCTTGCTATGGCTGTTACAGAATCAACAGGTTTATATTCATTGGTTATCGCATTATTGATGTTAATCGTTTTACCATAATATATATTCGGGGTAGTAATCCCCATAAAAGGGGGTGCAAGTAAATGTTAGATATAAATTTTACGTCATTGGTTAATTTAGCAGGATTTTTTGTTTTATTATATTTTCTCTGGGTATCATTATACAAACCATTTTTTGATATTGCAGAGAAAAGAAGGCAAATAGTTGAAAGTGAGTTAAATCAATCTGAAAAACTCAGAAAAGAAGCTGAAGAGAAATTAGCTCAGGCAAATAAAGAGCTTGAAGAGATAAGAGCAAAGAAAGAAGATATTATAAAAGATGCAGAAAATCTTGCAAAAGATATAATTGCCAAAGCTAAAGAAGATGCAATGAATGAGAAAAGCAGAATAATTTCTGCAGCAGAAAAAGAAGCAGCTGAAATTAAAGAAGAAGCATATAAAGATATACAAAATAAAGTTGTTTCATTATCAATTGCAATTGCATCAATGATTTTAAAGAAAAATATCGATGAAAAAGTGAACGAAGAAATAATTAAAAGAGCATTTGAAGCTTTGGATAAGGGTGAAAAGTTATGAAAGCTTCAATTTCAGTTGCAACAAGATATGTAGATGCTTTTTTTGAATATTTATCAAAAAATAATAAATTGGATAAGTTAGAAGAATATGTTAATGCTATAAAGAAAATAGTTGAAAAAATTGAAAATGATCATATGTTTGCTGATATGATAGGTAATCCTTTGCTTCCAAAGGATTATATTGCTATGGAGATAGCAAAAACAGCAGAGATAGATGATGTTGATTTTAATAAGTTTATTAGAGCTATTGTTTATAAGAAGAGGCAATTAATGTTGCCAATGATTTTTACTTTATTAGAACAAAAAAACAATGAACTAAAAAAAGTAGTAAAGGTAAAGGTTATAACACCTTATGCCTTAAATAAAGAAAATATAGAAGAATTAAGAGGATTAATACATAAAAAAACCGGTAGAACAGCAGAGTTAGATTCTGAAATAGACGAATCATTAATAGGTGGTATGCAATTACAACTTGAAGACAAAGTATTTGACTATTCAGTAAAAGGAATACTGGAAAAAATCGGACGCGAGTACGCTTCCAAGCGGGGGTGATTTGTTTTGAGAATAAATCCTGATGAACTTGAAAAGGTAATTGAGGAACGTATTAAATCATATGAATCAGGTGAAATAAAAGAAGTTGGATGGATTATCCAGGTTGGTGACGGTATTGCCAGAGCATATGGGTTAAGAGATGCAATGGCAAGTGAGCTTGTGGAAATCCATACAGATGAAGGTGAAGTAATAGATGGTATAGCCTTAAACCTTGAAGAAGATAATGTTGGTATTATTATACTTGGTGATTATAAGGTTATTAAGGAAGGAAACAAAGTTGTTAGAACAGGAAGAATTGCAGAAGTTCCTGTTGGAGAAGAATTATTAGGAAGAGTTGTTAATCCATTGGGACAGCCTTTAGATGGAAAAGGTCCAATTAATGCTAAAAATACAAGACCAATAGAATTTAAAGCTCCAGGTGTTGTATTAAGAAAGCCTGTTGATACACCATTACAGACAGGTTTAAAAGCTATTGATACAATGATTCCTATTGGAAGAGGTCAAAGGGAATTAATTATTGGAGATAGACAAACAGGTAAAACAGCAATAGCTATAGATACAATCATTAACCAAAAAGGTAAAGGCGTTCACTGTATTTATGTTGCAGTAGGTCAGAAATCATCATCTGTTGCAAGAACAGTTGCAAAACTTGAGCAACATGGTGCAATGGAATATACAACAGTTGTTGTAGCAAGTGCAAGTGATCCAGCATCATTATTGTATCTTGCTCCATATGCAGGTTGTGCAATGGGCGAATATTTCATGTTTAATGGAAAAGATGCACTTGTTGTATATGATGACCTTTCAAAACACGCAGCAGCTTATAGGGAACTTTCATTGCTCTTGAGAAGACCACCAGGACGTGAAGCATATCCAGGTGATGTATTTTACTTGCATTCCAGATTATTGGAAAGGGCAGCAAGATTAAATGAAAAATATGGCGGAGGTTCATTAACCGCATTACCTATAATCGAAACACAGGCAAATGATGTTTCTGCATATATTCCTACAAATGTTATTTCTATTACAGATGGACAGATTTATCTTGAACCATCATTGTTCTATGCAGGACAAAGACCAGCTGTTAATGTTGGTTTATCAGTTTCAAGGGTTGGTGGTGCTGCACAGATTAAAGCTATGAAACAGGTTGCTGGTAGTTTGAGGCTTGATCTTGCACAGTACCGTGAACTTGAAGCATTTGCGCAATTTGCAACAGAACTTGATGAATCAACAAGGAAACAGTTAATCAGAGGTGAAAAGCTTTCTGAACTGTTAAAACAGGGGCAATATATGCCTATGGATGTTGAAGATCAGATTGCAGTCGTATTTGCTGGTGTAAATGGATATCTTGATGATATACCAACATCAAGCATATCAAAATTTGAAAAAGAATTCTTACAATTCTTAAAATCAAATAGACCTTCTATTTTAGAAGCAATAAAAACTAAAAAGAAAATTGATGATGAACTTGAAAAAGACTTAAGAAAAGCTATTGAAGACTTTAAACAGGGTTTTCAGGCTTAAGGCGGTGAAAGGCCATGAGTCGTGGAAAACTTAGAATATTAAAACAAAGGCGTGCTTCAACGCAGTCAACTATGAAAATTACAAAAGCAATGGAAATGGTTGCTGCGGCAAAAGCCAACAAGATTGTAAAAGATATTCAGGCATTAAAAGATTATGCATATTATGCAGAAAAGGTTATAAAGAAATTATCTCCTGTTGAAGATAGTATATATACATCAAAAAAGCCTGGCACTTTAATAGTAACAGTTACACCAGATATGGGGTTGTGCGGAGCATTCCCTATGGAATTAGCGAAGGAAGCTATGAACTTAGCAAATAAAACAGAAGATTTTGTTGGTTTTGTAAATATTGGAACAAAAGGTGAAATAGAACTTAAAAAAACAGGCAAATTAATATTATCCAGAACCAAACTATACGATGTTCCTACGCAGGAAAATGCAGAATATGTTCTTGATGATATAATTGATATTATTGAAGAAAAAGGTATAGGAAAGGTTAAAGTAGTATATGGTGCATTTAAAAATGCCCTTGTCCAAAAACCTGAAATAGTTGATTTGCTTCCTGTATCTTTTGAAGGTAAAAATGAATCAAGATATGAATATGAACCAGATTCAAAAGAACTATTTGAAGAAGCTGCATATTTATATCTTTTATCAAAAATGTATATGATTTTGTATGAAACAAAGATTAGTGAATTATATGCAAGGAAAAATGCAATGCATAATGCTACAGATAATGCAAAGAACTTAATCGAAAAGCTCACATTAGCTTATAATAAAGCAAGACAGGCTTCAATTACACAGGAATTAATCGAAATAGTAAACGGAGCACAGGCATTGCAAGAAGAATAATAAGAATTTTTGGGGGTGTAATAAGTGGAAAAAAATATAGGAAAAGTAGTTAGTATCATAGGCCCCGTTGTGGATGTTAAATTTGATACAGGTAAACTTCCAGAAGTTTATAATGCACTTGAAGTTATAAATCCATATACTAATCATAAACTTGTTTTAGAGGTTGAACAATTAATTGGTGATAATACAGTTAGATGTGTTGCACTTGATTCTACAGACGGTTTAAAAAGAGGGCTTGAAGTTGTAGATACAGGAGAACCTATTAAGGTACCTGTAGGTGATGCTACACTTGGTAGAATGTTCAATCTTCTTGGTGATCCAATTGATGAAAGAGGCGATGTTAATGCAAAAGAATATTGGCCAATTCATAGGGAACCACCAACATTAAAAGAACAATCAACAGAAATTGAAATACTTGAAACAGGTATTAAGGTTATTGACCTTCTTGCACCATTCCCAAAAGGTGGTAAGATAGGTTTCTTCGGTGGTGCAGGTGTTGGTAAAACAGTTCTTGTTATGGAACTTATAAGAAATATCGCTATTGAACATAAAGGGCTTTCACTTTTTGCTGGTGTTGGAGAAAGAACCAGGGAAGGTAATGACTTATGGCTTGAAATGCAAGAATCAGGAGTTTTACCAAATACAGCTCTTGTATTCGGTCAGATGAACGAACCACCAGGAGCAAGGTTTAGAATAGCTTTAACAGCATTGACAATGGCTGAATACTTTAGGGATGTTCAGAAAAAAGATGTATTATTATTTATAGATAATATCTTCAGATTTGTTCAGGCTGGTTCGGAGGTTTCTGCTCTTTTAGGACGTATGCCATCAGCTGTTGGTTATCAACCAACACTTGCAACTGACGTTGGTCAGTTACAGGAAAGAATTACATCTACAAAAGATGGTTCTATTACATCTGTTCAGGCTGTTTATGTTCCTGCAGATGATATTACAGACCCTGCTCCAGCAACAACATTTACACATCTTGAAGCAACAATTGTTTTATCAAGGCAAATTGCAGAATTAGGTTTATATCCTGCAGTTGATCCACTTGATTCAACATCAAAGGTTCTTGATCCGGCAGTTCTTGGTGATGAACATTATAGTGTTGCTCGTGGTGTTCAACAGGTATTGCAGAGATATAAAGATTTACAGGATATTATTGCTATTCTTGGTATTGAAGAATTATCAGAAGAAGATAAACTTACAGTTCAAAGAGCAAGAAAAATACAGAGATTCTTAACTCAACCATTCTTTGTTGCAGAAAAGTTCTCTGGAATTGAAGGTCAATATGTAAAAGTTGAAGACACAGTAAAAGGATTTAAAGAAATTTTAGAAGGAAAATACGACCATATTCCTGAACAGGCATTCTATATGGTTGGTACAATAGAACAGGCATTGGAAAAGGCAAAGAATATGGGAATAAAAGTTTAAGGAGGGGGTAAAATGTTTGATTTAAAAATAGTAACCCCCAAAGGAGTAAAAACAACAATTGAAGCAGAATATGCCGAATTTACAACAATAGAAGGTGGCATGGGTGTTTTAACAAATAGATTGCCCATTGTTGCCAAATTAAAAGTAGCTCCTTTAAAGGTAAGACACAAAGATGGAAAAGAAGAAGTATTTGCTGTTCATGGCGGAATTCTTGAAATGGACGGTAAAGAGATGATAGTTCTTACCACAGCAGCCGAAAGGCCTGATGAAATAGATGTAGAGACTGCAATGAAAGCAATTGAAGCTGCAAAAGAAAAATTAAATCATGCAGAAAGTTCTGTTGAAAAAGCAAAAGTCCAGGCAGAAATTGAGAAGAACATGGTAAGAATATCAATTGCGAAAAAATAATAATAAAAGCGCGGATTAATCCGCGCTTTTATTTATTATAACCCAAAACGTTTATATATGGCGTCAATATTTCTAAGATAATAGTCAGGAGTAAATAATTTATCAAACTCTTCCTTTGAAAATAAGGAACGTATTTTTTCGTCATTCCATAATATTTCTTTAAAATCATTTCTGTTATCCCATGCTTCAAGAGCATATTTTTGAACGAATTTATAACCTTCTTCACGGCTTAAACCTTTATCAATCAAAGCTAATAACACTCTTTGCGAATAAACAAGATTATATGATCTTTGAAAGGTTTCCTTTATTCTATCCTCGTAAACAATTAAGTTTTCCATTAAATATTGTGTTTTTTTCACCATATAATATGCAATTAATGTTGCATCAGGAAGAAATACTCTTTCCACAGATGAATGAGAAATATCCCTTTCATGCCATAGTGCAATGTTTTCGTATCCTCCAACAGTATAACTTCTGAGCATTCTTGCCATACCGGTCAGTCTTTCACAGAGTATAGGATTCTTTTTGTGCGGCATTGCTGATGAACCTCTTTGTCCTTTTTTGAAAGGTTCCTGAGCTTCAAGTACTTCAGTTTTTTGTAAATGCCTTATCTCTATTGCAATTCTTTCAATTCCGGCACCAATTAAAGCAAGTGTTGAAAGAAATTCAGCATGTCTATCTCTTGGAACAACCTGTGTAGCAACAGTTTCTGGCTTTAATCCTAATTTATTAAGAGCAATTTCTTCAATTTCCGGATCAATATTTGCGTAATTTCCCACTGCACCACTTAATTTTCCAAATGAAATATTATCTATAGAATTTTTTAAACGATCAATATTTCTATTTAATTCAGCAAGATAGGAAAGCATCTTTAAACCAAAAGAAGTTGGTTCTGCATGAACACCATGAGACCTTCCTACAGTGTAAAGATATTTATATTTAACAGTATTATCTTTTAAAATATCAGCTAATGTATACATTTCTTTTAAAATTATTTCTCCAGCTCTTTTTAATCCCAAAGACCAGGCTGTATCTACTATGTCTGAAGAGGTTAATCCTTTATGAAAGAATCTTGCTTCATCACCCATTTCATCTGTTATAGATTTAATAAAGGCAATGACATCATGATCTACTACACTTTCAATTTCAAGAATTTTTTCGACATCAATAACAGCTTTTTTTCTAATTTTTTCAGCAGTACCTTTTGGTGCAATATTTTTTTCCTCAAAAGCTTCAATAACTGCTAATTCGATTTCCAGCCATCTTTTGTATTTTTCTTCTTCTGACCATAATTCCTTTAAGGGGGATAGGGAATACCTTTCAATCATTTTCTAACCTCCATATTTTAAAAAGATATTGTCATTTTTTAATTCTTCAAGATAACAGATATTCATATGGCCGGGCATTATTATAGTGGTATCTTTTTTTGATTTTATAAATTCTTTAAATATGGAAATGGATCTTTTCATCATTTTCTCATCGCCATATGGAAGGTCAGTTCTGCCAATTGAATCACTAAACATAAAATCTCCGGTAAATATAAAATTACCAAAGTCATAAATCATTGAACCAGGAGTATGTCCCGGAAAATATTTTGCAAGAAATTTTAAATTGCCAATTTTATAATAACCTTCATAAAGTGTTTCAACATTAATGTTTAATTTAAAATCAACACCAAACATATAACTTAGATTTTTAGAACTATCGTTTAAGTAACTTATTTCTTTATGTGGAACCAAAATTTTAAATCCTTTATCTTTTAGTATTTCCAGACCAGCAATATGGTCATAATGGCCATGAGTTATCAGAATATATTTTTCTGGATAATTTTCAGGATTAAAAAATTGAAATATTATATCATTTCCTTTTCCTGGATCAATTATAATCAATGTATTATCATCGTCAATAACATAAGTGTTTACGCCAAAAGGAGGAAGAATAAATAAAAATACTTTTGTATTCCCTTTTTCGTAAAAAGGTATTAAATCCATTTTACACCAACCCTCAATTTAAAATTAATTTAGGTGATAATATTTTTTATTGTTTAGAAGATTTCATCTTTCTTAACAGGCTCTTTTTTAATTCTTTCATTTCTTTCATTTTTTTCTGTGCATCTTTAAATAAATTATCAATATTCTGATTTTTGTATTCAATTAAACCGTAGCTTATTGAAATTTTGTATTTGGCATCAGTAGTAATATTAAATTTCTTTATGGCATCAACAAATCTTTTTAAAACCCGTTGAGAAATTTCCAGATTAACAAATCTTAAAACTACTACAAATTCAGAGTCTGTAAATCTGAAAACAAAATCTCTATCTCTAAATGTTTGTTTCATGATATCCACAAGATTTAAAATCATATCATTAGCTTCTTCTATTCCTAATGAATCTTTTACAAGGTAATAATTGTCGACTTCAAGATAAATAACACAGAAACTTTCCTGATTTTTAATTATTTTAGTAATTATATTCATTGCACCTTTTTTATTAAATAGCTTTGTTAAAGTATCTTTTAAAGCCATATCGTATAGTAAGTTTTTTTCTTTTTCCATTGATTCAAGTTTTCTTTTAAGATTTGAAAATTCCCTTTCTTCTTCACTTAATTTCTGCGCCAATGTTTTTGTTATATGCGAATAATATTTTATAAGAGTATCTATTTCTCTAACACCGGTATGATCATCGATTTTACCAATATTGCCATCCTCAATATTTTTTATCAAATTTGTAATAGGTTTTTCTACGCGTAAAGCATTTCTGTAACTAAATATTAGAACAATAATAGCAACAGAAAAGGTTATTATAATAAATAAAATTTCCACAAGATTTTTTAAGGTCATTATTTCAGAAAAATCCATTACAACTTTTGTTAAAACAACAAAATTAAACTTTCTATTATTTATAGTTGGTGGAGACCATTTGAAGTAGATATAAGCTTTTTTCCAGTTTGATAATTCTCTTATAGTGTAATCATTAACTTTTCCAGTATTAACAGGAGAATTTTCAAAAATATTTTTCTCTTCTTTGCTTAATAAAGGAAACTTGCTTGAGAAAGGCGTATAGTTTATATTATAAGTATATATGTTTTGTATAAAATTAAAGTTCAAAACAGAAATTGTTTTAAAGAATATAGGGACAGAATTTTCATTTAACAATATTCCCAGCTCGAAAATATTTCCGTTATCTAAAGTCTTATAAGCATACATTCTTGGAAAGTTTGTTTTTACTTCAAAAGAAAGCATACTAATATATGGATCTGTTTTACTTAGCTTTTTTTGAATAAACTTCCAGTATGAAGGAATTCTTTTTGCCAAATTTAATCCAAGATCAGGTTCATAATCAGTCTCGATTATTTCTCCATTTTTATTGATAATATAATAGTTTATGTCCTTTACAAAAGGATTGTTTTTGAATTTGTTAAATTTATATTCCTGAAAAAAGTTTTTAAAATTTTCAGGATTATTTATAAATACGTCTAAAACTTCTTTTAGTATAACTTCTGTCATTTCTTCGGCTTTTAAACTATAAACATCTAGCAACGGGATTTGAGAGTTATAAAAAGAAGTGATTGAATTTAATGTTTTGGTTACTGTTGAAGTATATAATTTTTTAAAGATAATATTCATTGAAAATAGCAATAAGATTACTACAACAAGAACAATAGATATAATAATAAACAGATTTTGTTTAAATAAAATATCCCGAATACTTTTATTATTTACCCCATGAATTTTTCCCCCTACCAGAAATAATTTTTTATATACATATTATACCTTTTTTTCTATAAAAAATCAAAAGAAAATATATTTCTTCTTATTAAATTTATTACTTATCTGAAATCCTAATTTGACTTAATTTTAACAGTATTAAAGTATTTTGCAAGTATAATATAATCAGTATATATAAATCAAAATAAGAAAAGGAGTGTTGAAAATGCAGAAAGAAGTATTATCTACAGACAAAAACGTAAAAAGATATCTTGTAAAATTTGACAAAAGCGATATTACAAAAGCAGAAGACCAGATTGTTAGAGAATTAAACCAGAGATATACATTTCATGGTTTCAGAAAAGGTAAAGTGCCTAAGAAAGTTATGAAAATCAAATTTGGTGAAGATTTTGTTGAAATGGTTAGAGAAATATTATTAGATCAGGTTGAAGAAGAATTTAGAGATGATAAGATTTTATTTGGTCCATATATTGAATCATTTGCTCTTGATAATGATTTTGCAGAAGTTGAAGTATTAGTTCACGAGCATCCTGAAATTACATCAATGAAATTTGAGGAAATGAAAGTAGAGGTCCCAACAGAAAAAGAAGTTGTAGAAAAATTTGTAGAAGAAAGAATAAAGGATTTATTAGAAGAAAATCCTATTCTTGAAGAAAAAGAAGAGCCAGCAGAGATCAATGATCTTGTAAAAGTAAAATATACAGTAGTTACAGAAGACGGAAAAGAATTATATAAAGATAAAGAAAGCGAATATGTATTATACGAAGAAGATAAAAGACCTATGGTTCAGGATCTTGTTGGAAAGAAAAAGGGAGATTACGTTGAAATAAACAGAGAATTTGAAGACAAAAAATACGTGTATAAAATCAATGTTGAAGGAGTTTATAAAAGAATAGTACCTGAATTAACAGATGAAATAGCAAAAACATTAGACAGCGAAGTAAATTCAGTTCTTGAATTAAAAGAAAAGCTCTCAAAAGAAGGAGCAGAATCATTTAAAGTATGGAAGGAAGATTATGTAAGAAATTACATATTAGCAGAATTACACAAGTATGTTGATATAGATGTATCAGAGGAAACAATAGAAGATTTTGTTGAAAAAACTCTTGAAAGAGTTAAAAATAGCGGAAAATACGATGAAGAAGTGGAAAAATACGGTGGAGAAGAAAAATATCTTGATGAATTAAAAGAACAGGCTATAAGATCAATTAAGGAAATGACAGTAATTAACAAAATTTCAGAAGATAATAATTTAAAGGTTGAAGAAAAAGAATTAAGCGAAGCTATACATTCATTTGCTCATATGTGGAGAATTCCTCATGACAAGGCAAGAGAAATTGTTTATTCAAATGCAGAAATTTTAGGAAATCTTATGTGGGATATCTTAAGCAAAAAGGTTGCAGATTTCTTAAAGGAAAAAGTAGAAATAGTTGAAGTTGAAAACTTCGAAGAAAAGCAAAAAGAAAAAGAAGAAAATACAGAAGAAAATTAATTTTATAATTGTATAATTAAATAAAACAGGGGAGAAATCCCCTGTTTTAATTACATGGTATTAATTTAAGGGAGTGATAGAATGGATATATTGAAAAATATTTCCGAAGAATTAAAAATAAAGGATTGGCAGGTAAAAAATACGGTAAATCTTTTAAATGATGGAAACACAATACCGTTTATAAGTCGTTATAGAAAAGAAGCAACAGGAAATTTAAATGAAGAAATCATAAGAAAAATTTCTGAATTATTCCAATACTATACAGATCTTGAAAAAAGAAAAGAAAGTGTTTTAAAATCAATAGAAGAGCAGGGAAAATTAACAGAAGAATTAAAAAATAAAATATTACAGGCTAAAAAACTCAGTGAAGTAGAAGATCTATATTTGCCATATAAAAAGAGAAAGAAAACAAAGGCTGATATTGCAATAGAAAATGGTTTAGAACCATTTGCAAAGAAATTACTTTCCGAGGAAATTGAAAATATTGAGCAGGAAGCTCAAAAATACATAAATGATAAAGTAAAAAGCGTTGAAGAAGTTTTTGAAGGAGTAAAATATATTATAGGTCAATATTTTGCTCATAATGAAAAAATAAGAAAAATTTTAAGAGATGACTTATTAAAATATGGAAGAATTGAATCAAATAAAAAGAAAAAGTTCATAGAAGAAAAGACAAAATACGATATGTATCATGAATTTTCTCAAGAAATAAGAAAAATACCAAATTATAGGGTTTTATCTATAAATCGTGGGGAAAAAGAAGGTGTTTTAAGCGTAAAACTCTCATTGGAAGAAAAATATATAGAAAAACTCTACAAATTCTATCTTACAAAATACGAGGAAAACAATAAAATAATAAAAGAAGGACTTGACTATGGTTTTAAAAATATGCTCTTTCCGTCTATTTCAAATGAAGTAAGAAATTTACTTACACAAAGAGCTGAAGAATCTTCAATAGAATTGTTTTCCAAGAATTTAAAGGAACTATTATTAACCCCACCGTTGAAAAACAAAAGAGTTCTTGCTATAGACCCTGGATATAGAACAGGATGTAAAGTAGTAGCTCTTGATGAATCTGGCAAATTTCTGGAAAATGCAACAATATATCCCGTTCCGCCGCAAAATGAATTTGAAAAATCAGAAAAGATAGTATTGGATTTTATAAAAAAATATAATCTAAACCTTATAGTAATTGGAAACGGAACAGCCTCAAGAGAAACACAGAGTTTTATAGTAGATGTTGTAAAAAAACATAATCTTGGTCTTAAATATATATTTGCAGATGAATCCGGAGCTTCTGTATATTCAGCATCAAAATTAGCAGCTAAGGAATTTCCAGATTTAGATGTCACAGTTAGGGGAGCCATAAGTATAGGAAGACGTATTCAGGATCCTCTTGCAGAATTTGTAAAAATAGATCCAAAATCATTGGGCGTAGGTCAATATCAGCACGATATGAATCAAAAGTTGCTAAAAGAAAAGTTAGAAAATACAGTGGAACATGTTGTGAATCTTGTTGGGGTAAATTTAAATACAGCTTCAGCAGCATTATTACAATATATTTCAGGTATTACACCAAAACTTGCGGAAAATATTGTAAAATACAGGGAAGAAAATGGATTTTTCAAAGAAAGAAAGGAATTATTAAAAGTAAAAGGATTTGGTCCTAAAGCTTTTGAACAGGCAGCAGGGTTTTTAAGAATTTTTGATGGGAATAATCCGCTTGAAGTTACAGGTATTCATCCTGAAAGTTATGAAAAAACAATACAATTATTAGAATATTTAGGTTTTAAACCAGAAGATATATTAAATTCAGAAAAATTAGAAACATTAAGAGAAAAGTTAAAAAAATATTATGGTGAAAATGAATTAAAAAAATTAGCCGAACAACTTGAAATAGGGGAATATACGCTCAAAGACATAATAACAGAATTACAAAAACCAGGCAGGGATTTAAGAGATGAATTACCTCAACCATTATTGTATGAAGATGTTTTAACCTTTGATGATTTAAAGGTTGGAATGATTTTACAGGGAAGAGTTACAAATATAACAGATTTTGGAGCATTTGTAGATTTGGGAATAAAAGAAAATGGTTTAATACACAAATCAAATATGTCTGAAAAATACATAAAACATCCTTCAGAAGTTGTGAGCATAAACCAAATAGTAAATGTAGAAATACTTGATATGGATAAAGAATTAAAAAGAATAAATTTAAAATTACGTGGCTAAAATAATAAAATAAGGCTCGAATTTTTCGAGCCTTATATATTTATTCCGAAATTATAATGTTTTTTAATATCTTCTAAAATCTCCCAGGTGCAGGATAATCCCTTTTTAAATCGTACAAGGTCACCTTTTTCAATTAAATACTCGCCGTTTTCAGTATATACTTTTACCTTACCTTCGAGGATATAGCAAACTTCAGAATCATCATAATACCAATCAAATTTTGAAGCTTCCTTTGTCCAAATTGGCCATTTTTCTACATCCAGTTTTTTTAATAAGTCTTCATCAGGATTTTTAATTATTTTTACTTCCATTTCATTATCCATCATTTTCACCACCGGATCCTTTAATTTTTTTTCAAGATTAACCATTGTTTCACCAAGTAGTTGAAAATATTCTTCTATGGATTCTTTGTCAAAATTTTTGACAAGAAAATCCTCCAGATCATCAAATGATGCATCTGGATTCTCTTCAAAAAAAGTATCAACCATTGAAATAATTTTTTCCAATCTTTCCATCGAATAACCTCACTTATTAAATCTGCATTCTCATAATTTCTTTGTAAGCCTGAACTATCTTGTTAGTAACTTCGGTTGTGAGTTTTAAAGATAAAGAAGCCTTTTCGGCAGAAATAATAACATTGTGAATGTTATCAATTTTACCAGCTGCATAATCAGCACTCATTTGTTGAGCCACCTTTTGCGTTTTGTTAACATCTTCAATAGCGTTTTTAAGGATATCTGCAAAATTGAGATTTCCCTGTTTTGTTTGATCCTTTTTTTGCGTCCGTGCTATATTATTAATTCCATTTATTCCTGAAATACCTGGTACCTTTTCAATCATTTATTGCACCTCCTAACTATGCTCCACGACCAATAGATAATGCAGAATTAAACATTGATTTTGCCGAATTCACCACAGCCACATTTGCTTCATAAGCTCTCTGTGCTGTAATTAAATCGACCATTTCACGTAAAACATTAACATTTGGATACTTTACATATCCGTTTTCGTCAGCGTCAGGATGTCCGGGATCGTAAACAAGTCTAAAAGGGCTTTTATCCTCAGCCAATTTCCCGACTTTTACGCCAGATAATTGCTCATCCTTTGTTGCTTTTTCTTTATTTAAAACCTCTTTAAAGGTTACAATCTTTCTTCGATATGGTCCACCATTTTCTGTTCTTGTGGTGTTGGCATTAGCAAGATTATTTGATATAACTTCTGATCTAAATCTTTCTGCAGTCATCCCGCTTGCTGCAATATCCATTATTTTAAATGCGTTTATATTCATTATCTAATGCCTCCTATAACTGTCTTGTAATCATTAAATCTATAATTTATTAACCTTGTTAAAGCGTTGTATTGTAAAGTATTTTCCATCATTTTTACCATTTCAACGTCAATATCAACATTGTTTCCATCTTCTCTATTGCTTCTTGATTTGTCCTCGATTATATTATAACTCACTTCATTTAAATCTGGAATATTTTTTAAGTGTTTTTGATTTGTAGTTTTAAGTTTTATTTCATTACTATCTCCAAGAGCTTTTCTTAACTCTTCTTCAAAGGAGACGTCTTTTCTTTTATAACCGGGTGTGTTATAATTAGCTATATTATGAGAATAAACTCTCTGCCTAACAGAAACTGCATCGAGAGATTTTGGTATAATATTTAATGCAAGGTCTTTTACAAACATTTTAATCGCCTCCTGAATTATAATTCTATATATACATAAAAAATCCCTAAGGAGAGAAAAATATGAAAAAAATTTTTCTTATAGGTTATTACGGTCATGGGAATCTTGGAGATGAAATGTTATTTGAATCAACATTATATCTTCTTCAAGAATCAGGTTTTATAGGAGAAATATATGTTATTTCTGATAAACCGTTAGAAAAAGAAAATTTTAAAATTACAAATGTGGAAAAGTTTGATATTCCAGGTATAATAAAAACAATAAATCAAAGTAATTTAATTATATTTGGAGGAGGGAATCTTCTTCAAACAGAGACTTCTCTTAGAAGTTTCTGGTATTATGAATTTATAATAAACATAGCAAAACATTATAAAAAAAATATAGTATTTTTTTCACAGGGATTTGGTCATTTTAAACACAAATCAGCATTAAGAAGATTACCTAAAATTCTAAAATATAAAAATCTCTATGGTATTTTAAGAGATAAAACCAGTTATAGATATGCAAAAAGATATTCTAGAAACTTTGCATATGGCGTGGATATAGGTGTTTTGAAGTATAAAAATACAATCTTTAAGCGTGATCCGCAAAAAGGTCATGTTTCTATAGTAATAAAAAACAAAAGAAACTGGTCTAAAATAGTGAAAATACTAAAAGATTTAAAAGTTGAAAGACTTACCCCTATAGTATTTAATAAATCTCAGGATTCCATACATGCATATGAGTTTTTTGAACAATTTGAAAAAGAAATAAATATGAATTTTCCAATAACAGATGAAAGTAAAATAATAGATGAAATGTTAAAATCCGAATTTGTAATTTCTGATAGATTACATGGTGGGATATTATCATTATATCTGGGAACTCCCGTGATTTTATATAAAAACAAGAAAAATTTCAGGGTATTTAAATCTATAGACTATAAATATAATCTCTTCTTTTCAAATGAGGAAGATATATTATATCCTATAGCAATGCTAAATGATTTTGATTTTGAGATTTTCCAAAGTAAATTTTTATTAATGCTAAACGCATCTCATCACGAACATCTGGATTTAATTAAAACCTTCTTATAATATTAAGAGTTTTATTTTCCGTATCCAATACCAGTATTATATTATCTGTTGGGACCTCTATATCTATAAGATAATCTCCAATCTTTAGTTTTTCATACACCTTGAGGTTTTTATCAATTACAAAAAATTCTCCTGTAATATGAGAAATAGCAAATAAAAAGTCATTTGATTTATTATAAGCAAAATCTACAATAGGAATATCCTTTAGGATATGTCTAATCTTTTTATCTTTAAAAGAATAAAAATACAATCCGCCGTAATGGGAATTACCTACAATCATATCATTGAAAATTCCTATATTCGTAAGATTTTTTCCAAATTGTGCGATCTTTTTTTGATAATTATCAGAAAATTCAAAAATTCCACCTTCAAAATATTCACCTAAATAATAATAATCATTGTATTTTACAATATCAATAGGGAACAAAATACGTTTTAAGTTTATTATAAAATCTTCTTTTGAAAGATCGAAAAGCAATTTATAAGTTTTTAAAATGTCATCCTTTTCGTTTTCATACATAGGAACCATAATGTCATCATCTATAATTGAAATAAAAGGAGCACGTACAGGGAATTTATAAAAATTATCGATTTTAAGCTTTTGCTTGTCTATTATATATAAACCATAAGGATTAATTGTAGTAATATAAAATTTATCATTTGAATATTTCATATTAATAGGTCTCGCGTAAAGCTTTAATTTCCTGCTCAAACTTCCCCATTTATTAATAACCTTTATTGAAGGGTCGCCGTTGTCTATAACATATAGATAATTATTAATATAATATCCCGCCATTGGAATTGAAAGTATTCCGTTGTCCACATACAATACAGTGTCACCATTTACATAATCTACTACTTTAGCTGTTCCACTATAATTACAAATTGTAGCATAATTCCCATAAATGTCTATATGAAAGGTTCTTTCGCCAACGGGGATCTTATCAACAACCTGAAATGTATCAGGCGAACCAAATATGTTTATACTTGCCAATAAAATTATTATAAAAATATATAAATATCTTTTCATCTTCAACCTCCTGGATAATAACGTTCATCTTATAATTATACATCAAAATTTTATATTTACCAACAAAATAATATTTTATAGTTTTTTTAACTCTTAATTTTTATGTTATTTAAAATTAATCACAATATATGTATAATATAAATATATATGACAGAAAAAATCATATTTAAAACAGGAGGTATTAAATATGGAATTAGAATTAAAACATATGGGTGGAATGCAATTTGTAGCTAAGACACCTTCTGGACACGATGTAATAATAGATGCCTCGCCTGAAGTTGGAGGAGCAAATACAGGGCCAAGAGCTCTTGAATTATTCTTAGCAGGAATTGGTGGATGTACAGGAATAGATGTAGCATTGATTTTAAAGAAAATGAAAGTAAATTATAAAGATTTAAGAGTAAAATTAGAAACAGAAAGAAAAGAAGATCATCCAAAAGCATTTACAAAAATAAATATCAAATATTATTTTAAAGGAAAAGATCTTCCAATGGAAAAATTAGAAAGAGCAGTAAAATTATCTCAGGAAAAATATTGCTCTGCTTCTGCAACTGTAAAAGGTGTGGCAGAAGTTACATATGAGATAATTGTTGAGGAGGAATAATATGGCAGATAAAAAAATTCAATTTAATTTACCAAATCAGGATGATTTAAAAAATATCAAACACATAATAATGGTAATGAGTGGTAAAGGTGGAGTTGGAAAATCTACAATAGCTGTAAATTTAGCTGTAGCCCTTTCTCTCGAAGGAAGAAAGGTTGGATTAATGGATATTGACATGCATGGTCCAAACGTAATGAGAATGCTTGGTGGAACAGAAAAAGATCATCCATACCAGGTTGGAGAAAAGATTTTACCGCCAGAAGTAAATGGAATAAAAGTTATATCAGTTTCTCAATTTGTACCGGAATCAGGAAAACCAATAGTATGGAGAGGTCCGATAAAAACAGGAACTATAAAACAATTCTTTAACGATATTGAATGGGAAGACTTAGATTATCTCGTTATTGATGCACCTCCCGGAACAGGTGATGAACCATTAACAGTAATGCAGATGTTAAAAAGATTTGATGGTGCAATTATAGTAACAACACCTTCTGAAGTATCAAAAGATGATGTTGAAAGAGCAATTAATTTCTTTACAGTAATGAACAAAAAAGTATTGGGACTTGTTGAAAATATGGCATACTTTGAATGTCCAAATTGCCATACAAAGCACTACATATTTGGTAAAAACGGTGCAAAAAGTCTGGCAGAAAAATATAATCTTCCAATTTTAGCAGAAATACCAATTAGTGAAGAAATAAGAACAAATATGGATAACGGAAAGCCTGCAGCATACTTTGGAAAACCAGAACATGTAGCTCCATATGTTCAATTAGCTAAAAAGGTAATTGCTGAAGTGGAAAAGGATGAAGAAAAATGAGCAAGTTAAAAACTATGTCCATGGAATGGACTGGTGAAGAATTCATATTAATAGATCAAAGATATTTACCATTAGAAGAAAAATATGTAACCTGTAAAACATATGAAGAAGTTGCAAAATCAATTAAAGATATGGTTGTTAGAGGTGCTCCTGCAATAGGAGCCTCTGCAGCCTTTGGATATGTTCTTGGCGTAAAAGAATTTATAGGTAAGCCAGAATTTGAAGAAAAAATGAAAGAGGTTAAAAAAACACTTGCCAACACACGACCTACAGCGGTAAACCTTTTCTGGGCTCTTGAAAGAATGGAAAAAAGACTAAATGAAATAAAAAATGAAGAAAATATTGTTGAATTAATTGAAAAAGAAGCTCTTGATATTGCATTTGAAGATATAGAAGCCAATAAAACAATGGGGAGATTTGGTGGCGAGTTATTAAATGATGGAGATACCGTTTTAACCCATTGTAATACAGGCTCCCTTGCTACAGTAGATTATGGAACGGCACTTGGAGTAATCAGAGGCGCAAGGGATATGGGAAAAGATATAAAGGTATATGCTGATGAAACAAGACCATATCTACAGGGGGCAAGACTTACAGTATGGGAGTTATATAAAGACGGATTTGATGTAACATTAATTTCCGATAATATGGCCGGTTGGGTAATGAAACAGGGAAAAATAAATGCTGTAATTGTTGGTGCAGATAGAATTGCTGCAAATGGAGATACTGCAAACAAAATAGGAACATATTCAGTTGCAGTGCTTGCAAAAGAGCATGGAATCCCATTTTATGTGGCAGCACCATTATCTACAATAGACCTTGATACACCAACAGGAAATGAAATTCCAATTGAAGAAAGATCACACGATGAAGTTAGGTATTGTCATAAATCAAAAATGGTTCCTGAAGAAATAAAAGTTTATAATCCTGCTTTTGATGTTACACCAAACGAATTAATTACAGCGATTATTACAGAAAAAGGCGTTGTAAGACCACCATATAATGAAAATTTGAAAAAACTCTTTGAAAAATAAAACAATTTATGATATAATATTGCGTTGTATCGGGGGCGAAACGGTTTCGACGGGGGTAGAGTAAGTCGGAAAGCGAGCCGTGGAAGACTGTAACCACGTAAAACAATCGGTCAAAAAGAGAATTGCCGAAGAAAATTACGCATTAGCTGCTTAATATAATATAACGCAGCCGTCCTTCTAACCGTTGGGGCCGAGCGGTTAGCAAGGGCGTCATAAAATTGGCCCTTACCTGAAATCCATTCTCCCGGGATTTCGGGGACAATTCAGGGAGATAGTCTGGCGTTAGCCTGCCTGTGGGCGAACGCCAGGCGAAAGCAAAACACAGGCTGCGCTCGGAGACGTCCGGCTTACTCTACTTTCGGACGCGGGTTCGACTCCCGCCGCCTCCACCAAAATCAAATAAAAAAATCGTGCGGAAAACCGCACGATTTTTTTATTTGAATAAATTAATATCTGATTCATATTGGAATTTATCTATTTTATTTGTAGAAAAAAATGCCTGAAATTTTTGTGTACTTTTGTTTTCTTCAGAAATAGAAAAACCAACAA
Source organism: Marinitoga sp. 1135 (assembly GCF_013363245.1). NCBI lineage: Bacteria > Thermotogati > Thermotogota > Thermotogae > Petrotogales > Petrotogaceae > Marinitoga > Marinitoga sp. 1135. Next base: position 94,184 of record NZ_LBEZ01000018.1, read on the forward strand.
AACAATTAAAAGTTTCAAATTTATTTTCAAATGATATTCCAATATTTAAAAATAAATCTTCAACGAGTTTGACAGAATATACAGAATATGAATATAATAAATCAAAATGACTTATTTTTAATCCTCCGTATAATGAATAAAAATCTTCTTTTCTTCCAATTATAATAGAAAACATATTCATAATATTATCGTTCTCCACAAAATCTTCATAACCAATTGCAATATTAAGCGGAATATTAAAAAGAGTATATTTGCTACCATATAAAAAATAAGTTATTTGATAAGTATCGCTATCATTATTAGAAAGAATTATTCCGCCTTCTATTTTTTTATCAAATTCATAATAAAGTTTTATAAGCGCTGATTGAGTTGATAATCCATATGCCAAACGAAAAGAAGATTCTTCAATAAATGGCTCGTGAAAATCTATAAATATTCCAAATGAAATAATATAAAACAATTTTATTATAATTACAAATAAGATAATTCTTTTCATTGGATCACACTCGCTTTAATATTATGTATAAAGCACCTATAAATTAATTAAAAAACCAGTTCTAACTTTGAAAGAATTTTCCATCCATTTAACTCCTGTTAAAATCTCAACATTGTTTTCATTATTTATAAAGAGTTTTTTATTAAAATGAATAAAAATCATAGGATGTAAATCAAAAAGCGGTATATCTTCTTCATAAAAAAAAGGTTTTGAAAATTCTACAGTAATATAATTTTCATAATTAAGTTTAAAGGAAAAAGTACCATAACCTGTATAAATAGGTTCATATTCTTTCATTATTTCTAAAGTATTATAATTAACATCATAAATTTTTCTTATTTCCAGTCCAAGAGAAAAAATAGTATTTTCAAGCTCTGTTCCAATATTAATATTTATATATTTTGAATTATGGCGATGAAAAAAAGTATATGCATTATAACTCATTAAACTTACAATAAAATTACCAAAATCAGCAGAAAAATCAAAATAACCTCCCAGTGTTATTAAAAGGTCAATAGGTAACTCAAATATATTTTGAAAGTCTTTTTTTATATAGATGCCATTTTCATTTGGAAGATTAAAATCTTCAATTGAAAATCCAAATCGAAAATAATAATCATCATTGCTTTCCCAGGAAAATTTATCCAGGAGAATAAATACATATGTATTTTTTTTATATGAAGAAACTCTAAAAGGAGATGGAACTTTAGAAAAAAAAGCCACAATGTTGATAGATATTAAAATCATAAAAATGATAATAAACTTTTTTTTCATTTTATTCTCCCCTTCCTGAAGAATATTTAATTTTAGAATTTTTATAAAAAATATTCGTCGAATAAACTTCAAGTAAATTATAGCATAACATATTATATAAAAAGATTTATATACAAACAAAATAAGCCGAAAGCCTCATTTTGTTTTGATATGGTATAATTGAAGCGGAGGTGGAACGATGAGAACATTTTGTACGTCAGGACCAGTTGATAAGAAAACATGTTATTATGTTGAAAGACCGGATATAATGGCAGAAGCGCTTGATCATATAGAAAACTGGAGATATTTTACAGTATCTGCACCAAGACAGAGTGGAAAAACCACATTGTTGATGGATATTGTAGAAAAAGTAAAAGAGAAATATTTGCCAATATTTATATCATTTGAAAGTTTTGGAAGAATAAAAACAGAAGAGATGTTTATAAAAAACTTCAATAAAAAGGTTAAGAATTTTTTTAAGTTTAATATGGATATAGATTTTGAACCAAAAAAAATATCAGCTATAAGTGAATTAGATGAGTATATAATGGACATAAATAAAAAGTTTGGAAAAGATGTAATTTTAATGATAGATGAATTTGAAAGGTTAAACGAAACATTAATGAATGAATTTCTACACGTAATAAGAGAAATATATCATTCAAGACATGGATATAAACTCAGAAGTGTAATATTAATCAGTGTAAGTTATTTAAGCGGAGTATTGGAAGACAATGCAAGTCCATTTAACATAGCAGAACATATGGAAGTACCATACTTTACAAAAGAACAGGTATATGATTTATTAAGCCAACATGAAAAAGAAACAGGGCAAATATTCGATGAAAAAGTAAAAGAATTAATATGGCATAACGCAGCAGGGCAACCTGGACTAACCAATGGTCTTGCATACGATTTAGTTACTAAAAAAGCTCCTGGTGAAAAGATTATAACAGTGGAGCATTTTGAAAAGACACTTGAAGATTATATGTATGTCTATATTGATAAAAATATAGCCAATATATTGCATAAAGCAGAAAAAGAAAAGGAATTAATAATGAAAATACTATTTGAGCCTGGAAAAGTAAAATTTTCAATATACGATAAAAGAATAAATTTTCTATATCAACACGGAGTAATAGATAATTGTGGAGGTAAATGCTGTGTAAGAGTACCATTATACTACAAAGCATTATATACAAGATTTATGCCGGAAATAAACGGAGAAAAAAACTATATGGCAACAATAAATGATACAATAAAGCCATACATAAAAAAAGACGGAAGTCTTGATTTAAATAAATTACTCGAAAGATATACAGAATATATCAAATTAAGAGGAGCGACAATGTTCAAAGGAAGGAATTATTATGAAGGAGTATATCAATATAACTTAGACCAATTCTTAAGCTTATATGTAGAAGCAGCAGAAGGAAAGGTATATCCAGAAACACAGGTAGGAGGAGGAAGGATAGATTTATTAATAAATCTAAATAATAGAGAATATCTAATAGAAATAAAAGCAAATCTAACAGGAAATGAATATGAAAAATCGAAAAAGCAATTAGTGGAATATTTAAAAAGAAGTGGCTTAAAAGAAGGCTGGCTTGTGATATATTCAGAAGCAATAGAAGATTTCAAACATGAAATAGAAGAAATAGATGGAGTAAAAATCAATGTGTGGTTTATAAAAACAAACTTTGAAAGTCCATCGAAAGTGAATTAAGATAATTCAATAAAAATAATCCTTCCAGAATTTCTGGAAGGGTTATTTTAAAAACCTCTCAATAATCTCATCAATCAAAGCTCTTTCATCATCTTCAAAAGAGTAATAACCAAGAGCAACACGCTTATAGCCTAAACCATATTTAAGAGCAAAATCACGAACCTTACCTTTTGGATAAGGAGTAATGGGCCATTTAATATCGTATCGAACACAATTTCTTAAAAACATATCAAAAACTTTCATTTCCTCATCACTGAGCTTAAAATAATTAAAAACAAATTCCTTAAAGTTCTTTGGTTTCTTAAAAAGCTCAGTGATGAGTTTTTTTCTTGCTAAATAAAATGGTGAAATATTATATTCCGAATCTTCAACATCTTCAGAATTCAATAATCTTCTTTCAACTTTCTTCAAATTAAAATCACTCATCATAACATTAAAAAAATACATCTTCTCATAATTAGCAGAAAAGAATTTAATGATTTTATCTTTATTACCTTCAAAAATCAATTTCAAAATATGACTCTTTGTAAAAAATGGTTTTTCTATTAATGTTGTATATGCTGAGAAGAATAATATTGGGATTTTATGATTTTTAATTTTTTCTATGATGGAAAGGTTATCTCTGAAATTATGAGAGATAATTTTTTTAAAACTTCTATTTCTGAAAAAGCTTTTATTATTATAAACCTCTTCAAAATCAGATTTAATCTCAAAAGATACATTATTCTTATAATTCATAACAACGGATGAAATATCAAATAAATTTAAAGACTTATTTATTTTATATACCTCAAAAATCGTATCAAACCAGTTATAGGTATAATTTAAATCATCGAAATAATAGCCAATATAATATTCAAGTAAATTTGCAGGAATTAAAGCCTTCTTTTTATCTTCATTTCTCATCCACCATGCAGCACCATTTAAACCATTACACATCATAGTTGGATGTGGAAAGTCTTCTGCAAGAAAATAACCTTCTATGAATAATTCATATGCTTTATTATATTCTTCATTTTTAATATGTTCTCTTGCATGAGAATATTTTAAAATAGCCTTATCTACATTATTTTTTTCATAATTATCAGAATATATTTTAAAATCATTAGTTATATTATATGATTTATTAAATAGATTCAATCCTGGTAATATTAAACATCTTGCATAAGCTGGAAGGTTTTCAAAATTGTTTCTTAATATAATAACTTCTTTTTTCGCTAAATCAGATTTTCCTATTTTATAGTACAAAGAAATGAGTTCAAATCTTGCTAATTCTTTTAATATTGTTGTTGTTGTTGCAATAACTTTATTCGCATAAAATATTGCGGATTTCAAATCTTTTTTCCATTTTGATTTTAACAATAAAAAATAATATTGTACAGAAACATCTGATATGTTTAAACTCAAAAAGTTAATTAAAGGATGAGAATAATAACCAAAATTTATAATATCAATTATCGATTTTAGAGAAATTTCTTTTTTCATTAAAAACACCTCAAATAATTTGTAACTCTTTTTTTACATCTGTTCTCCCTATTTGATTCGTAATAATTCTCAAAAAAAAAATAAATGTATTAGATTCTTATAATCGCTATAAAATTATTTTTTTAGATTGTTACAATAAAATAACGAAAATGGATTAATAATAAAATTAACAAATGCAAATCCTAAAACATTGATAAAAAGAGGATTTCTATTTTAGAAAAAACACTTGAAAACCATGTTAGAATTGGTAAAATATTAGTGTCTTGAAAAATAAAACACATAAAAGGGGGGAAGGATTTAAAAAATGAAAAAAATAATAACCTTATTTGTTATTTTACTACTAATGTCAGCAAACATTGTTTTTGCTGGAGATAATGATGATGAATATAAAACAGATTCAATCAACCCTCAAATCCAAATTGAATTTTCTGAATAATAAATAATCTATTTCTATTTTTCTCTTTTTATATCTACGTAGATATTATATCAAAAATTTAGTGAAAAAGATTATCTGAAGGAAGCAATAACTTTGGAAATAGGAGTGTGAGTTATGAAACTAAAAACAAAAAATAATATATTATTTGTATTAGAAATATTATTGAGAGTAGGATATGGAATAGCAATTCCCTTATTACTAAAGTGGATAATAGATATGTCAATAAAAAGTCCTGAAAAGGCATTGTACGGAGCGTATATTTATTCAGCAATGGTGCTTATTGAGTTGATGTTATTGTTATATTTTGGAGTGAAGAATAGGCATATATGGCCACATTTTTATACTGAGAAAATAAAAAGTTTAATATTAAAGGGATTATATGATAAAAACAAAAAACATGAAAATGGAAAATTAATAAATATAATATTTGATGATTCATATAATGTAGTTGAACCAACACAGATATTCTTTGCAATGCTATATGCAAGATTAATAAAAACATTTATAGCTTTTGGAATAATCTGGTATATAGCCGGATTAAAATATTTTTTAATATCATTGATATATTTAGCAGTATTGGGAATAAATTCATATATTATTCATAAAATAAAGTATGACGAAATAAATAATGCATATAAAAATCTTATGGATCATTATCTGGATTTTATTTCTGGAAATAAGGTTATATACCAATATAATATATTTGATAGCTTCTATAAGTTAAAGGAAAAACATGAAATTAAGAATATAAAAGAGCAAATGAAATATTATATAAAATATGTTTTTGGAAATCTTTTAAATTCAATATCAACAGTAATATATAATGTAATGATGGTATATTTATTGGTAAATGACATAAAAACTGGAATTTTAACTCTTGGAACATATTTTATGATTTTCCAGTTTAAAGAAGATATAACAGATCCACCAGAAGTATTATATTTCTTATTAAACGAATTTAAAAAGATAAAAGTAAGTAGAGAAAAAGTTAAAGAAATAGAGGAAATTTCTACGGAAAATACTTATGAAATAGTAGGAAATGATTATATAGAAAAGCCTGAAATTGCAGTTGAAAAATTAAAATTTGGATATAATGGGAAGAATAAAATATTTGAAAATTTAGATTTTAAATTTTCAGGGCCAGGATTATATTTAATAAGAGGAAAAAGTGGAATAGGAAAAAGTACATTGATAAAAATTCTATTAAAATTTTTTGAGCCAGAATACGGAAATATATTAATAAATGGGAAAAATATAAAAGAGGTTAGTCCGGAATATCTGAAAAGAAATATAAAGGTTTTGATGCAGGATAGTTATCATATTAGAGGAACAATAAAAGAAAATATAGATTTTGGAAGAAATCATGAAGAAGAGAAAATAAAAGAAACAATGCGAAAAACGGGCTTAGAAGATTTAGATGTAAATTATACAATAGATTTTAACGGAGAAAATATTTCAGGAGGACAATTAAAACGTGTATTAATTGGGCGAACTATAATAGACGATTCTCAAATAGTAATTTTTGATGAACCATTTGTAAATATAGACAATAAAAATAAAGAATTAATAATTGAGATATTGGAAAAAATAAAAGAGAAGAAAATGTGTATAGTAATAACTCATGATCATATCCTTGATACTAAAGCTGACAAAATATTGGAGTTAGGGTGAGAGTATGTGGAAAATTATAAAAAATGTTGGATATAAAAATCTGTTTCTCTTTTTTATTTCAGTAATATTTGGAGTATCAAGTATGATTTTTCAGGTGAAGGTTCCAATGCAAATAAAAGAAATACTGGATGGAGTAATTCAAAATAAAAATTTTGAATTAAATTTGATAATTATGCTATTTTTATATTATATATTATCAGAACTATCAGAATCAATTTCAAAGGTTTTATCTGTATATTCTCAACTTTTATCTGAAAAGGAATTAAGAAAAAGAATATTAAAAAATATTATAGAAAACAAAAGAGAGGAGATATCTAAAAATGGAATAGGATATATACAGGCAATAATATTTACTGATATAGAAACATTTTTATCAATAATGAATCCAAGAATTGTTTTAAGTGTTTTGTCTATAATATATATAATATTATCAAGTTATATAATGTTCCAGATAAATAAGGTTTACACAGTAATTTTAATAGCCTATATAATAGTAGTATTTATGTATTTCAGAAAAGCCTGGGAAATAAATTCAAAAGGTTTTGAAAAATTAAGAAATGAAGAAAGGGAAATAAAAGCATATACAGAAAATTTATTGAAAGCCAGGGTTGATCTATATTTGTTTAATAAGATAAAACATTTTTTTGATGTTAAATTGAATAATAGGTTTGGAAGCTATACTCAAAAAGCAAAAAAAGCATATTCAATTAATCATAAATATATAAATATGTTTCCTGAATTTATTAGAAATACAGCGTTTGTATTGATTTTAATAATATCAATTAATCAATTAATAAAGAGAGAAATAACCTTTGGAACCTTTCAGATGATAATGAGTTATTCAGGAACAATATTGATAATTGCATCGCAATTATCATTAATAACAGGTGAAATTTCAAAAGCATTGTCAACCAAAAAAATTTTACAGGAATATATAAGCATTCCAACCAAAAATGAAATAGAAAAAATTACAGATATTTCACAAAAAAATGAAATAGAAAAGTTTAATGAGAGTATAAAATCATTGGAAATTGATAAAGCGGGTTATGGATATGAGGATAAAAAAATAATAGAAGGTTTAACGTTTAAAGCAAAATCAAATGAAGTGATTATATTAAAAGGAAAAAGCGGTAGTGGAAAAACTACATTTTTTGAGGTATTAGTGGGGAATCTTCCGTTGTTAGATGGTAAAATAAGAATTAATGGCAAAGAATTAAAAGAAAGTATATTAAACAAAACTGCATATATGAATCAAAATGATTATATATTTAAAGAAAGTATATATGAAAATATATCTCTTGGAAGAGATATAGATAAAAAAGAAGTGGAAAGGATTTTACAAATTTTAGATTTAAAAGATTTTGATTTAGATTATGAATTAGAAGAAAATGGGAAAAATATATCCGGGGGGCAAAAATCAAGAATATTACTTGCCAGAACATTAATAGCTAAAGAAAAAGAAGTAATATTGCTTGATGAACCTTTAACCGGAGTTGATAAAAAAACAAAACAAAAAATATTGGATAGATTAAACGAGTTTTTCAAAAACAAAATAGCTATAATTTCTACACATGATGATGACATAACTAAATTGGGAAAGATTATTGATATTGAAAAATATTTAACAGTAAATAGCAATGAAAAATGATATCAAATTTGATAAAATAAATCCCCGTGTAATTACACGGGGATTTATTTATGTTATGTGAATTATCCTTTTACTGAACCCTGAGTTAATCCACCTACAAGATATTTTTGCATGGAAAGGAATAGAATAACCATTGGAACTGCACCTAATAATGCTGCTGCTGTAAATAGACCCCATTCAGTTTCAAATGGACCTGATGAGAATGTTTGTAATCCGACAGCATATGTGAAGTTCTGTTCACTTGCAAGAACTATTCTTGCCATAACAAATTCATTGAATGTTCCCATAAATGATAATATAGTTACAACTGCTAAAATTGGTGATGCAAGAGGCAATACAATTAACCAGAAAGTCTGGAATCTTGTAGCGCCATCAATCATGGCAGATTCTTCAAGAGAATCTGGAATAGTATCGTAATACCCTTTTATAAGCCACATATTAAATGCAACACCACCAAGATAAACAAATATCAACCCTGATAACGTATCGAGACCTATAAATCCAAAATAATCACCCATGAATTTAAGGATTCCATATAATGCAACCATATACATAATTGCAGGGAACATTTGAATAAGCATTAAATATAATAACCCTTCTTTTCTTCCTTTAAATCTCATTCTACTAAATGGATAAGCTGCAACAGCTGTCATTAAAACTGTTAGTATTGCAGTAATTCCAGCCACGATTATAGAGTTCATGAGCCATCTTAAGAAAGGCTTTCTTTGCTTTGGATTCCATTTGTCAAGTAGATTATATATATTTCCATCTATTTTTCTTAAATCTGATTTTAAAGCCTTATATTTTACAGAATCAGAAAGGTCTGATACAATTCTTGAGGATCTTGAGAGATCAGCCTTTGCAGGACCGTATTTTGAGTTGTATATAGATGAAATTTGCATAATAGGCAAAATATCTGCTGTATATCCACCATAATTTAATTTTAAGTAATCATCAGAATTGTTTTTCAACTCTGCTAATTGTGATTCAAATTCTTCTATTATTTTATTAAATGAAACAAGACTTTTCTGGAATTTTTCATTGGCTTCTTCAATATTTTCTTTTAATGTGAAGATGTTTATATCCTTCTTATCTGGCTTGTAGTATTTAAATATTTTAGAATTTAATAACGTTGAAATAAATTGTGCTTCTTCATAATTATTAACATCAGCGTTTATAAATTCCTTTACCATTAATAATTCGCCATAATTCTTTAATTTATCAAATTTATCAAATTCAGTTTTAAGAGAATTGTATAAAGTGTTATATTCATTATTGTATTTTTCTAATTCAGTTTTTATCCTTGAATACTCGCTATCCAATGTTTCAGCTTCTTTTATATTCGTTGCTAAGGTTAAAACAAGATTTTCAAAGGTTTTTATTGTTGGATTAATAGCTTCAATTACACCTGTAATTGTTTTATATGCGGGATTTAAAAATTCCACATCTTTATTTGAATAAATTTTTACTGCATTATCATTTATCCATATGAAAGAACTGGCAAATGATTCAATGTAGGTTTTGTATTCTTTAAAATCATCGAATAATACAAAATTTTCATTTATTGTAGTAAATGCATTTGAAAGATATTTTGCATTATCCATTAATTTTTGCATTTCCAATGTATAAATCTTTTTTTCCTTTAAATTGTACTTTTTAAATATATCAACTGCCGAGGAAAGTTTTTCGCCATATGGAGCGTAGATTTCCAATAATGCATTTAAGTCACCATTTAATTTTAATATTTCTTTATTCTTTTCGCTAATTTTTGAAGATAATTCATTTGATTTTTTCTGTAAAGAACTAATTTTACTTTCATAATCTTTTAGTTTTGAAAGCTCATTACCGTATTTTTCATTTTCAAGAGTTGCAAAGTAATCATCAACTTGTTCAGCTGTTTTAGTAATATCCTTCCAATTTGCATATAGTGATTTTATAATCGCTGGTAATTTTTGTAATTCTGAATTATCAGGTTGTAACTTTTTCCATTTTTTATATACTCTTATGTTCCAGAGCGTATAGCCTGGTTTTAAGCCATATATTGTATCAAAAGTTTTAGATATATATGTTTTATTTTTTGGAGTTATAGAGATTTTGTTTAATATGGTTCTTGCTTCATCTCTAAGCTTCAAATATTCATTGATTTTAGTTTTTAAAGAGGATATATTTTCATTTATTTCTGATAAATCCATTCCCCTAACTAATTCTTTTTCAATTTCGGAAAGATTTTTTACTTCATTATTTCTTGCAGTATTAATGTCATTTAATATTTCATTTGAGTATTTTGAGTTAATATTAGTAAGGATATTTTCAAATCTTAAATTTATATCTTCGAAATATTGTTTTGTTTCTGATATATATGTTTCAAAATCAGAGATTTGTGTATTTAACTTTTCTCTGGCTTCATCAAATGAAAGAGAAGAATTTTCACCGATAAAATGTGCAGTACTGTTCATATCTTTTATTAATTCCGGAACAGTAGCTTTTGGGAACAATAAATCTCTATAATAATTAAATGTAATTCTTGATGAAAATAATTTTGGAGAAAATGCTGCATTATCTCGTCTTACAGATGTTGTAACAACCCAAACTAAAGGGAAAAGCACAATTATAGTGATTATAATAAGAAATATATGTCTTAATATATAATTTTTCTTCTGTATCATAGCCATTATCTGCTCACCTCTTCAAATGCACCGGATAATTTAAAGTTGAAATAACTAATACCGGATACTATAGCAAAGATTAATATTGAAATAGCACTTGCAAAACCAAAATCCTGACCTCGAGAACCTTCAAAAGCCAATTTATATGTATATGAGATGAGTATATCTGTTGAACCTGCAGGTGTTGTTGCTCCTGGCATTGCAGGGCCACCACCTGTTAACAAATATATATTAACAAAATTATTGAAATTAAATGCAAAACTGCTTACAAGTAAAGGTGTAAGGGAAACCATTAATAATGGTAAAGTAATCTTTTTAAATTGTGTCCAACGTGTTGCTCCGTCAATAGAAGCTGCTTCATAAAGTTCATCTGGAATACTCTGTAAAGCACCTAAGGTTATTGTCATCATATATGGAAATCCAAGCCATGTATTTACAATCAACACAGCTACCTTTGCCCAAAATGGGTCATTTAACCATTTTATAGGTTCCAGTCCCAACGTTGTAATAACAAATCTGTTTAATATACCATATGTTTCATTGAAAAAGCCGTTTCTCCATATTAATACAGAAATAAATGCCGGAACTGCCCAGGGTATTATTAAAAGAGTTCTATATAATATTCTACCTTTCATATTTTTATCATTAAGCATTAAAGCCAGAATCATACCTATAATAAAACTAAACAACACGCTTAAAGCTGCATAAGTAAATGTCCAACCAAAGATTTTAAGAAATGGACCGGAAATCTTTGGGTCATCTTTTATACGCTTGAATTGATATGCTCCCACAAAATGCGAATAACCTATAAGTCTTTCTAATTTTCCGTTCTCATTATAATCCCAGAAAGCACCATCTTTTTCTACTAATTCCCTATTGGTTCTGGTATTAAATATAATAGTTTTGTATGTTTTTTTATTATTTTTGTATATAGGTTTGACTCTTAATTCATATATTCTATACGATTCATTAAATTTCTTATATATGTATCTCGAAGACAGTCTGTAACTTTTTCCTTCTGGTGTTTTTAATTCAAGAGCTCCTATATACTTTTGCCTGAGAACAGAATTATAAAACGCGGCATTTTTGAAAGTTTCTCTGTCTATAGGTGAATAAAAATATACATATTTCTTTCCAGAATCCGTTTCAAATCCTATAATTTCTTCGGCCTTTTTTTCTAAAGGCAATTCTTTGAAGGTTTCGTCTATAGCGATTCTTGTGAATGCTGTATAAATTTCGCCATTAATATTTGCTTTTAATTTATCCTTAGAAATTTCATATAATTCTGAAACTGCTAATTTGGTATTTCCCTTTGCATCTGTTTTTATTTCAGAAGGTTTTTGTGCTAAAAGTAATTTATCATCGTTATATAAAAGTATTAAAAAATCTTCTGTTGGTTTAAAATCTTTCATAACAACAAATACTTTAAAATTAAAATTTTCACCATTTTGTGGTTCATATAAATAATTTGGATCTTCCAATAAAATTTGAATAGCCTGATCTCTTGTAAATAAATGTCCTGTTCCATAATTGGTAAAAGCAGTTTTTACTGTGTAATAAATAGGGTATACTGTTAAAATAAATAGGAAAAACATTGCAGGTAAGGTATAACGATATGGGTATCCTTTTTTTGAAAATATTGCAATATTTGCGAGTATAGTAAATGCTGCAATAACAACTGCCAGACCGTAATTTCCCAATCCAGATAAAATAAATATAGTCCAGATTAATCCGGCATTTAGAAGTGCGATAAATGAGTACAACAATGCCTTGCCGATGAATTTCATGGTGTCCCTCCCTTAAAATAAGTAAATTTTTTATATATTTCCTTTTAAACGTTGATACTTAATAATTATAACATAAAAATAGCTATTTTACCATACTTTTTACAAAGAAATATGTTATAATATAGAAAAAATTAAGTGTGGTGATATTATGGAATATATGGTGTTATGTTCAATAGGTTTGGAAAAAATTCTCTCAAATGAATTGAAAAAAATGGGATATAAATTAAAAAATGCAAATAATGGAATTGTTGAATTTTATGGTAAAGAATATGATTATTATAAATTAAATATTTTATTGCGTACTGCAGAAAGAGTTATGATTAAAATAGGAGAATTTTATGCAGAAACGTTTGACGAATTATTTGATGGAATTTTGGATATTGATTTAAAACAGTATTTACCAAAAAATGGAAAAATAATTATTGACAAGGTAAGAAGCTCAAAATCAAAGTTATATAATAAATCAACAATTCAATCAATTGTAAAAAAATCAATAATTGAAAATTTAAAAAAAGGATATAAAATAAACACGTATAATGAAGAAAAAGGCGTATATAAAATAAGGGTATATATAAAAAACAATAAAGTAACCTTGGCGCTCGATACTTCAGGAGATGGCTTGCACAAAAGGGGATATAGAAAATATGTGAGCGAAGCGCCATTGAGAGAAACAATTGCAGCGGCGATGATATTAAAAAGTGGATGGAAAAGAAGATATCCTTTAATAGATCCATTTTGTGGTTCCGGAACAATTCCTATTGAAGGTGTATTGTATGGTTTAAATATTCCGCCGGGAATTTATAGAGATTTTTCATTTAATGACTGGTATAATTTTAATTCAAATCTTTTTGATGGAATGAAAAAAGAGTTATTAAAAGAAATTGATTATAATAAAGAGTTAAAAATATATGGTTATGACAAAGCATATAAAATGATAGAAATTGCCAGAAAAAATGCTGGAAATTTTGATATAAATAAATATATAACCTTTGTAAAAGCAAATATGGAAAGTATAAATCTTGATTATAAAGAAGGACATATAATTACAAATCCGCCGTATGGCGATAGATTAAAGGATAAAGATCATGCAGAAAAAATCTATGAACAGATGAGATATTTAAAAAGAAAATATCCTGATTTTAAATATACTATCATTACTTCACATGAAGAATTTGAAGATTTTTTTGGAAGTAAAGCAAAGAATAAAAAGAAAATAATAAATGGAAATCACGAGGCGTATATATATTATTTTGAAGGGGTATAAAAATGAGAAGAGAGTACTCAGTAAGAGAGCTATTTGATAGAATGAGTTTAATATTTTTATTTTTGATAATGCTTCTTTTACTGCCACCGAATATATACATGAATATAAGAAAAGAAACATGTTATAAGGAAAAAATTTACGATAAAATATCAAATTTCTTTTTTACAGAAATTACAAGAGAAATAAATAATCAATTATTAACCGAAAAGGCTGAAAAGGTCTCAATAGTAGAAAATAATATTGAAAATGCATTAAAAGATGTGGGATCTTTAGGTGGATATTCGGTAATTAAAGATAAGGAACTGCTTACGTTTTATAAAGTTAATGATAGTTACTATGTAAAAAGAGTTTTTCTTCCAAATATAATAAAAAATGTGGCAAGGAAATTAGAGTTTGAAGAGAATTTTATGGTTGTAGATTATAATAAAAAAATAATTTATTCTAACATAGAAAAAAACGTAAATTTAAAAGATAAAAATCTTAATTTAAAAGGTTTGGTAAAAATAGGTGATGCATTTTATTATTCGAGATTTAATAATGATACATTTACATATTATCCGTTTTATTTATTAATAGATATTAATGTGCATATATGGGATTATATTATAAAAACTTCTATACAATGGATTGCTATATTACTTATTATATTTATAATTGTTTTTTATATAGAAAAATCACATTATGAAAAAATTAGAAGGAATATAGAAGAATTTTCTGAAAAATCAAAGATTATAGGAGAAAAATTAATTCATGGTGAAGATACAAAATTTGAAGTGCCTAAGACAAATATAAAAGAAATAGATGATATAGGGAAAACATTATTTATGATGTTTTTGCAAAATATAGAATATATGAAAAAAAATAAGAAGCTTATTCAGGAAATTTTAAAACTCCTTGGAAATATTTCGGAATTTAGAGATGAAATAACAGGAAACCACATAATACGAGTAGGAAAAGTTTCAAGAATAATTGCAGAAGAGGTATTTGAAGATAAAAAAAAGGTAGAAATGATTTATTATGCTGCACAATTACATGATATTGGAAAAATAGGTATTCCTGATTCAATTTTGCAAAAACCCGGAAAATTAGATGATGACGAATTTGAAATAATGAAAAAGCATACAACAATAGGATATGAAATATTAAAAAAGGTTGATGATGAATTATTTGAAATGGCAAGTAAAATAGCTTTATATCATCATGAAAAATACGATGGGAGTGGGTATCCAGAAGGATTAAAGGGAGAAGAAATACCTATAGAAGGAAGAATAGTAGCGGTTTGTGATGTGTTTGATGCTTTGTTATCAGAAAGACCGTATAAAAAAGCTTTTGAATTTGAAGAAGGTGTAAAAATAATTATGAGCGGTGAAGGAAAACATTTTGATCCGAAAATAGTTGAGATTTTTGTGAATAACATAGATAAAATTAGAAACCTGTATAAAAACATGGGGGAAAAAGAATGAAAAAAATTCTTGGAATAGCTCTGATTTTAGTATTAATAGGGGTATATATATTATATCCAAGAAAAAATATAAATATTGTAACTCAAATGTCTGAAGAAGAAATAATAGGATTAGAAAAAATATTAAAACATTATGAGATGTTTCATTTTATTAAATTTAATATAATAAGAGTTCCTTTTTCCGGCCATTTTTCAAGAATTCAGGAAATGATAAAACAAAATATTAATATTGATATTGCACGTGTTGATATAAAAATGCCGGAGTGGTTTAAAAAATATGTAAAATCAGAACCTGTATTGCAGGCAGTGGACACGCTTGTAATGATTTATGATGCGAATGATAAAATAAAACCGCCAGAAACTATTAATGATTTTTTTGATTTTATTGAAAATAATACTGTAGATATTAATGGAAAGACAATTAAGGATAAAGGTTTTGATAAAGATAAAATTATGCAATATGCAGTTTATATTCCATATGTTTCTGGGTGGTGGATGAGTGTTTTATATGGAAGTAATGATAGGAATTTTTTGACGGAAAATGCCGATAAGGAAAATTTTATTTCTATATCAAGAAGAATAAAATATTATTACAAAAATGGTTTAATTCCGAGAGTGTGTTCGGATTTTTATGAAGAAATGATGAGAATGTTTATTTCTGGTGATGTAAAAATAATATTTAATGGTCCATGGAGTTTTTCAACTTTAAGAGAAAAAGGTAAAGATTTTAAAGTTTATTATACACCTCGTGGATTTTCTGGAAGATTTTCACCTATGGGTGGGCAGCAATGGGTATTATTGAAAGATAATAAATATACCGAGAAAGCATTTGAGTATTTGGGTTCTAATTATGTTGCAGAAAAGTTTTATGAATATAACAGTACACTGATGCCAAATAAAGGGTTAATAGAAAGATTGGAGAAAAGTGGAAATATTGTAGCCTCACAATTAAAAGATGCAGTTAAAATAGATAAAAACACAGATTATATATTATATGAATTTTTTTCCAATGAATTTGTGGAATATTTAAACGATAAAATAAGTGAGGAAAAATTATTTGAAAGCTGGCTTAATAAAATAAAATATAAAAAATAAGGGGTTTTAAAACCCCTTATTTTAATTTAATTTTTATTTTGTTCTAAATAACCTATCTCCAGCGTCCCCGAGTCCAGGGATAATATATGCGTGATCATTTAATTTTTCATCCATTGCAGCAGTAAAAATCTTAACATCTGGATGTTCCTCTTCTACATTTTTAACTCCTTCTGGAGCGGCTAACAATGACATAACAATAATATTTTTAACTCCAAATTCTTTAACTTTTTTAATGGCATATTTAATTGAGAATCCTGTTGCAAGCATTGGATCAACTATGAAAACATAGTGATTTTCTGTAAATGGTGGAAATTTTAAATAATATTCTACAGGTTTTAAGGTTTCAGGATCTCTATAGATTCCAAGAAAACCTATACTGGCATTTGGTACAAGGCTTAAAATACCATCCATCATACCAAGACCTGCTCTTAATATTGGAACTATGGTGATTTTTTTATCTTCAACCATTTGACCTGTTGTTGTTTGAATAGGTGTGTCTACATCTACATCTATTGTTGGCAGATTTCTTGTTGCTTCGTAAGTTAATAATAGAGTTATTTCATTTAATAATTCTCTAAATTCTTTTGGACCGGTGTTTTTGTTTCTCATAATTGTAAGTTTGTGTTTGATTAAAGGGTGGTTTACCACAGTAAGGTTTTTAAAATCCATAACTTTAACCTCCTATATTTAAATTCTTTAACATTATATCATAAAATATACTTGGAAGTGTGAAAAAATTTTGATAAAATATAAAAAGATGATGTCAAATTAGAAGGAGGAAAAAAATGAAAATATTTAGCCTGATGAAATATGAACTCATAAAAATTTTTCGAAATAAAGGATTTATTATATCAATAATTCTAATTCCGTTTTTGTTAGCATATCTTGGTTCTAATTTGTTTCCAGAAAATATGCTGGCAGATTATAAAATTGCTGTTTATAATGAGGATAATTCATTTTTGGGTAAATTTGGATTTATGTTTTTAAGTCAATTTTTTAAATGGAAAGATGCTGTACAGCTTTCCTCTAAAACAGAGATGACAGAAGCCATTAAAGAAAATAAATTTGATTCAATTCTAATTATTCCAAAAGGATTTATGAATGATTTAAAGAATTACAAAAAAACACAATTAATAATTGTTCCCAACCCGAACGATTTAAATAGCAGTGTTGCTATTTATACCGTGGTAAAAGCATTATTTAATGAATTGGCAGGAATTCCTGAAATTTCAGTTGGTTCAACAACGCAATTTGTTTTAAAAGGAGGTATTTCAGTAGATAAGGATAGAGTACCTCCGGAAATTACCATAAAGATCCCCGATATAAAAGATGGATCTTTAAAAAATGTTAAAGGTGCATCATTGGATTTTCAGGATATGCTAGCTCCATCATCAATACTCGTATTAATATTGATATTTTCAATGGGAGGAATTGGTATATCTGTTTCACAAACAAGAGAAAATGGATTACTTGATATATATAGAGCAAATGGGCTTAAAATCTGGGAATTTTCAGTATATAAGTTATTGACATATGTATTTCTTGGGTTAATTTCAAGTTTTATAACCTGGTATGTTTTTGAACATTATGGAACAAATTTTGCTGGGAGTGAAATTAATTTAGTAATTTTAATAACATTAAATGTAATAATGTTTGCTACTTTTGGGCTGTTAATAGCATCTATTGCCAAAACTACAAGAACAACAACATTTATGCTCGCTATATTTATTGGAGTTATGATTTTATTTGGCGATGTATTAATCTCCATTCCTAAGGAATCTGTATGGTATAAATGGTCATATGCATTACCTATAAAATATTCCATAGATTCTTTAAGAAAAGTAGCTTTATTAAATTATAATCTTTCTATGATTCAAAAAGATATATTCATTATGGTCGGATTTACAATTATAGCCTTTTTTATAAGTTATTTATCTCTATCACATGTTGAAAGAAGATGATTAAAATTATAATAAAATAGCAATGCCAAAGGCATTGCTATTTTATTTATTTTATAATATTTAATTCTTTACCGATTTTTTCAAATTTTTCAACAGCGAAATCAAGATCTTCTTTTGTATGTGCTGCACTAATCATAACCCTGATTCTTGCTAATCCTTTTGGTACTGTAGGATATCCAATTGATTGAGCGAAAATACCCTCTTCAAAGAGTTTTAAACTAAACTCTTTTGCAACCTTTGCATCATATAACATTACAGGTGTAATAGGTGTTTCGCTATGCCATGTGTCAAACCCAAGTGCATTTAATTTTTCTTTGAAGTATTTTGCATTATCCCATAATCTTTCTACAACTTCTCCGCTTTCAACAAGTATTCTTACAGCTTCAAGAGCAGCGCCTGCTTCTGCTGGGGATAATGAACTACTAAATAAGAAAGGTCTTGCTTTTTGTTTTAAATAGTCTATTAATTCCTTTTTACCAGCTACAAAGCCTCCAACAACACCAAATGCTTTAGAAAGAGTACCAACCTCTATATGAACTCTTCCGTGTAGGTGGAAATGGTCTACAATTCCTCTTCCACTTTCACCAAGAACTCCTTCTCCATGTGCATCATCAACCATAACAATAGCATCATACTTTTCAGCAACTTCAACAATTTCTGGTAATGGAGCTAAATCGCCATCCATACTGAAAACACCATCTGTGATAATTAAGAGTCTTCTTGCTCCAGCTTCTTTAGCTTCTTTTAATTTTTCTTCAAGATCCTTAACGTCTTTATGTTTCCATACGTATTTTTTTGCTTTTGATAATCTTACACCGTCTATAATACTTGCATGGTTTAATTCATCTGATAATATTGCATCATCTTTAGTTGTAATTGCAGGAATAACTGCCTGGTTAGCATTAAATCCTGATTGAACAACTAAAGTTGCTTCAGTTTTTTTAAATGCAGCAAGTTCTTTCTCAAGTTGTGTATGTATATCCATTGTACCTGCAATACTTCTTACAGCACCAGGACCTACTCCATATTTTTCTATTGCTTCTATAGCAGCTTTTTTCATTCTTTCATTATTCGCGAAACCAAGATAATTATTTGAACAAAGATTTAAAACTTTTTTTCCATCAACTTCAAACCATGCACCCTGAGCACTTTCAAGTGTTCTAATAGTTACAAATAATCCATTTTCCTTTAATTCATTCATTTCAGCTACAAGTTGTTCATAGAAATTCATTTTCTCTCCCCCTTATTCAGAGATTTTAAGGATTATTTTACCACTTTTTTTAGAATTCATAATTTCAAAACCTTTTTCAAATTCTTCCATTGGTAATACATGTGTAATAACCTTTGAAAGATCGAGTTTTTTTGTTCTTAGCCATTCTGATGCTATTTGCCATGTTTCGAACATTTTTCTTCCTGTAATACAATGTATATTTATACCTTTAAATACGGCAGTATTCATTTCAAATGGAACAGGATTAGTTGGAAAAACGCCAAGTATAACAGCATCTCCGCCATTAGTTAAAGCATTTATTCCTTGATTTAAAGCATTAGGATTACCTGACATTTCAAGTAAAACATCTGCGCCATCATCATTTGTTAATTTCATAACTTCTTCTACAAGATTTTCTTCAAGAGGGTTTATAATATAATCTGCTCCCATTTCTTTAGCCATATTCATTCTATATTCTGAAGGTTCACTTACTATTATTGTAGCAGCACCAGATACCTTTGCAACCTGAACAGCCATAACTCCAATTGGACCTGCACCTGTAATTAAAACGGTTTTTCCTCTTAAATCAACTGCAGTAGCTGTATGTATAGCGTTTCCAAGGGGTTCCATAACAGAAGCAAACTCTCTTGGTATAGATGGATCAAGTTTCCATAACACAATTTCAGGTACTACAACATACTCTGCAAAAACACCGTCTCTATCCACACCTAATATCTGCATATTTTTACATATGTGCATTTTACCAGTTTTACATTGTTTACAAACGCCACATGGAATATGTGTTTCTGCAGCAACAATATCTCCCGGTTTTAATCCTTTTACCATAGGACCAACTTCAACAACTTCACCAACAAATTCATGACCATCAATTTGTGGAGTTTTAATTCTTTGCTGTGACCATTCATCCCATTTCCAGATATGTAAATCAGTTCCGCATATGGAAGCATTTAAAACTTTAACCTTTACATCATTTGGCTCTTTAATTTCAGGAATTTCAACTTCTTCAAGCGAAAATCCTTTTCCAGGTTCTTTTTTGACAATAGCCTTCATTGTTCCCAACAGAGTTCACCATCCTTTTTAGTTTTCGTACTTTAAGTTTATCGCAAAAATGAAAAAAATTTCAATGTCATTTTTTTCAGGTTACGTGCAATTAGATGTTTTAAAAAACAATGAAGGTTAAATATGTGTGATTTACTTAGGATTATAATAATACAATTCTTCATCTTCAGTAATTAGCTCGCTGGATAGTAATTTTTGTATTTTATCCTGAGAAATATATGTTAAAACAAATTCTTTGGGTAATCCTTTTATTTTTTGACTTCTATTATGTAATTTTTTTAAATTTAATAATAATATTTCTTCTTCTGGTTTTTTCATAAAAGAAGCTATTTCCATAAAGATTATTTTTAAATTAAAAAAGAATTGTTCCATGTAATTTGGATCCTTTAAAAGGTCTCTAAATAAAGAATAAGAATCTTTTTTAAAACGAGTTTTTCCAACTTTATAATAATCAATAATATTTAATCCAAAAATTAATGAATCAAGACCAAAATAATCATCTTCGCAAAATACCTGCCCCATCTTTTCATCATTTCCATATTTTAATACAGAAATTACAACGCCGCTTTGTATATATGCAATTTCCTGAACTTCTTTTGAAAGGTTTGTAATTAAAGAAACTTCCATGATTATTCACCTTCATTCTTTTTATTAAATAAGTTAAGATACATTTCATAATTTTCTATTCTAATTAACATTTCTCCCCAGGAAGGAATCCCCCAGAAACGCAATATTTCAAGGTATTCTTCTAAAATTTCCTGTATTCTTTCTCTATCTTTACAAAAAATGGTAGATAGATATAAAAAATATTTTACAAGCGCTCTGTCTTCTATTTCTATTGATTTCTCAAAAGCATATATTAAGTCCTCACACAATACATTATTGCTTAAATTCTTTCTTATATAATTTGTTGTATATACTATTATTCCGGGAAGGTCTAAATTATCTTTATCAAATAAAGCCTTAAAACTTTCAGCTGCAACATCAGGATCATCCGGCAATTCAGTTTCAAATATTTCACCGGCATTTAAGATTTGATCTAATTCTGATAATAATGCGTCTGTTTCATCTAAAATTAAATCATCCAATACATCGCGTTTATTAAGGGCGCGAGCTTTCATTTTTAAAAGTTCTGAAATATCAGGAATAACTCCAAAAACACTTTTATAAAATAAATTTATGTAAAGATTTGAAATATGCTCAAAAAATTTTTCGAATTCTTTTTCATCAATTAATTTTATAAGCGTTTCCTTGCTTATTTTTAAAACTTCAACCCGAGTATTTGCTATATAACTTTCAAGCAAAGGTTTTCCAGTAATAAAACTCATTGTACCTATAAAATCACCTGGCTGTAATTCGTTGTTTTTTAAAGAAGTCATAACCTTTCCGGAGATAATATAATAACAAAAATTATACGTTTCATTTTCTTTTAAAATTACTTCGCCAGGATTAAAAAAGTCTTTCATAAAATCACCTTCTAATTTTAAAATATAAATCAGGAAACTCTGTATCCATGAATAATATATCAGTTGAATCTTTGTCTATTTGTGTTTGGTTAGGAATATTTTCATATTCGAAAATATGAGGATTACTATCTTTGTTTAATAATTTGTTTGATTTATAATAGTAATCTGGAAATAGGAATTCATAATTTTGAATATTTTTTATATATCCTGATTTACTATATCTCAACTCTGAAATATTAAATTTTGTAGATAAAAACGTTGTTAATGAATCATTCTGTTTATTGCTTAATTCTAAATAATAATATGGGACATGTGCAAATGAATTATATGAATAATAATTTCCTAAAATCTTTCTGGCGGCTGGTATTGCGTGTGTTGTTGATAATAAGAATTTTCCATCAACTCTTGTGGATATAGTTATCTTTCCGTCAAATCCAGAAAACCAAACAGAGTTATCAGCCGTTCCTGTTTTTCCATAAAAATCTCTTTTAGACGCAAATAAATTTCTGGCAGTTCCTTCTTCAACAACCTCTTTTAATAGTTTATTCATTGTATTATAAGAAGTATTAGAAATGGTTTTAATCTTTCTTTCAATTTTAGGTTGTCTTTTATAAATAACATTTCCGTTTTTATCCATAATTTCATCGATTATATAAATTTTAGGTATTAATCCAAAATTAGGGAATATTGTAAAAGCGCGAGCTATATTGTAGGTATTACTTTCAATAGTTCCAAGAGAAATAGTAATATCATCAGGATAATATGCGTCCATACCAATTTCATTTTTAAGAAAGTTTTCAACAATTTTTATTGATTCGGTTGGACTATTTCCAAGCTTTAGAAATAATTGTATTGAAGGTATATTAATAGAATGAATCAAAGCTTCTTTGAGAGATACACTGCCTCTAAATGTCTTTTCAAAATTTTTAGGAGCCCAATTTCCAATTTTTAAAGGTTCATCTATTAATTGAGTTTCCGGAGAAAAACCTTTTTCTATTGCCAGTAAATAATAAAAAGGTTTTATATTAGAACCGATTTGACGTTTTGATTTAAAAACATCATATTGGCTGCCAAAAAAAGAAATTATTTCTCCGGTTTTGTTATTTAATAAAATAGCATTTTTTGAAGCATCCCAGGTATCTTTTACTGTTTCAAATAAATCTCTATTAATAGTAGATTTAATAATATACCCACCATTTTTAATACCCAATCTATCGGCTTCTTCCTTTATTGCAAGAACAAGTTGTAAGTTATTATCATCAAAATCAGGTTTTTTAAAGGTCATTTCATTTAACAATTGAGTATAATTTTTATATTCTTCTTTTGATAAAAAATTATTTGTGAATAGTGAGTCAAGTATAATAAGTCCCTGTTTTTTTGCTTTTAATGGGTGTTTATAAGGATTATAGTATTCTGGTGCATTTAATATTCCAACGAGTACAGAAATTTCAGCCATATTTAAGTCTTTTAGTTCTTTATTATAGTATCTTTTGGCTGCAGCGCCAAATCCATTTATATCATTACCAAGATAAGCAGTATTTATATAAGCTTCAAGTATATCATTTTTTGTGTAATTTCTCTCAACCCAGAAAGAGATGAATATTTCTATAATTTTCCTGGTAATAACTTTTTTTCTTGTTAGATAAATATTCTTAACAATTTGTTGGGTTAAGGTACTTCCGCCATATGAAGTTCCGTGCAAAATATTTGTTATAATAGCTCTTGTAAACCCTTTTAAATTAAACCCCGGATGTCCATAAAAATCCCTATCTTCTGACCATAATAATATAAAAGTTAAATCTACGGGAATATCTTTAAACTCAATATACTTAAACTTAGGTGGAAATATTTCATTTCCGTCAGAAAAGAGATATGTATTATAATTATTGTTTATAGAAAAAATAGAACGTGATTTATATATAGAATAAGAGTATCCAAGTAGTATAATACTGATAAGTAATGAGACAATAACACCAGAAAAAAAATATTTCAAAGCATATTCCTCCATATTTAAAGACTTTTTAATAAAAGTAGTATATAATAAAAACGCTATTAATATTATATCATATTGGGAGTGGGAACTTGAAATATCTTTTGAGATTTAAGAAATCCGGGAAATCTGCTTATATTTCGCATAATGATACACTGGAAGAAATAGAACGTATCTTTAGACGTGCTAAAATAAAAATGGAATTTACAAAAGGTTTTCATTCAAAACCAAAAATGAGTATAGCCCAGGCTATTCCTCTGGGATATATAAATAGAAGCTTATATGTAACCCTTAATACAATAGAAGAATATGATTTTTCCAGATTAAATGATTTTATGTCAGAAGGATTTAGATTATTAGATTATAAAAAGGTGGAGGATAACTTTAAAATAAAAATAAAATATTACAGTTTCAGGGTTTATCTTTCCAGAAATTTGTTCGATAAATTTATTGAAGAATATAACAAAATGAAAGAGCGATTTATTGATTTTGAATATTATATAAACAAAAAAGGGATTTATGTGTTAAAATATAAACAGGAGTACAATAAAGTATATAATATATGGAAAACTTTTTCCGATACAAAAGAAGACTTTTTGTTTTATCCCATAGTATATGATGCGATTTGGGGGGAGAAAATTGAGTAAAAAAATCCTTATAGTAGATGATTCTGATGTGTTGAGAAAAATATTAAATTTTAATTTTAAAAAAGAAGGTTTTGAAGTTCACGAAGCAAGGGATGGTGAAGAAGGACTTCAAAAAATAAAAGAATTAAAACCTGATGCAGTATGTTTGGACATTATGATGCCCAAAATGGATGGTTTTACTGTTTTAAAAAAATTAAAAGAAGAAAATATATCCCTTCCAATACTTGTTCTTACAGCAAAAGGTGGGGAAGAAGATGAGGAATTAGCTCTTTCATTAGGAGCTTTTAAAGTTGCAACAAAACCATTTAGCCCTAAAAATATAGTGGATATAATAAAACAGGCGGTGGGGGGAAATGGATAAAAGTACCCAGTATGGACTTGAAATATATAACAAATTAAACGAAAAGCTGGCATATTATAAAAAAGAAGATCAACCCAAAGATTTAGAAGAAATAAAAAAACGTATAGAAGTTTTGATAGATGTGCTTTTTGAAGAAGGGGAAAGTTATAGAACGCAATTAGAGGAATTTTCGCTTCAACTTGAAGCACAGGTTGAAGAGTTATCCAAACTATATGAAGAATTAACCGCTGTTCTTGATATAGGTAAAATTTTAAATGAAACATTAGATCCACATGGTTCGATGGAAAGTATAATAAAAAGAATTAAAGATATAATAAGCTATAATGATATTATTGTGGGAGAATTTTCCGATTTTCCTCCACGAAAAGATTTTAGTATACTGCATGCTGATTTTACCATATTGGATTTTGAAAAAACAGTTCAAATAATAGATTACTTAAATGCCGAAGGTAAAATAAAACCTATAATTCTTGAAAAACATCCAATAACTCATGAAGAAGTACCTATAATGTTTATACCAATAGAATCCAGAATGAAAGTATGGGGATTCTTCCTTTTTTATGGTTCAAGTAAAGGATTATTTACAGCAGGTAATAGAAAAATAATGGAATCTGTTGCGGAACAAATAGCTTTTAGTTATGATACTTTAGATTTCTTAAACAAAAAAATTGAACAGGAAAAATTAGAAGAACAGTTGAGAATAGCTTCGGAGATTCAGCAATCATTACTTCCAAAAACTTTACCGGAATTTGAAAATGTGGATATTCATGCATTTTATAGACCAGCATATGATATAGGTGGAGATTATTATGATGTTGTAAAAATGGATGATGACAAGGCATTTTTAGTTCTTGCAGATGTTTCAGGTAAAAGCGTACCTGCAGCATTGATTATGACATCATTTAGATCTATTTTAAGGCACGAACTGGAGTCTAATAACGATCTAACAACTATAGTATATAAATTAAACAATTACATTTCAAAAGAAATTCCGCAGGATAGGTTTGTTACTGCAATATTCATTATTCTTGATTACAAAGAAAAGAAACTGGAAATGATAAATTGTGGGCATAATCCGACATTGATAATAAAAGACGGAGAATTACTTAGTTTTGAAGCTGAATATATGCCTGTTGGAATTATGGATGGTTTTTTCTTTGAAAGTCAAACATTAGAATATGAGAATGAAATTAATATAGCTATTTACACAGATGGTATAACTGAAGCAAGAAATATGGAAAAAGAAGAATTTGAATTAGAGAGACTCACGGAATTATTCGTTAAGTCGAGAGAATTAAGTTCTAAAGAAACGCTGGAACGAATTATAAAGAAACTCGATGAATTTGTTGGCGGGGCGCCACAACACGATGATACTACAATAATGATAGTTAAATCAAAAGTATAAGGAGGTTTTATTATGTCAGGTCACAACAAGTGGGCAAATATAAAGCATAGAAAAGCAGCTCAGGATGCAAAAAGGTCAAAGATCTTTACAAAATTAATCAGAGAATTAACAGTTGCTGCTAAAGAAGGTGGAGATGATCCAGAAGCAAATCCAAGATTGAGAACAGCTATTGAAAAAGCAAAAGATGCAAATATGCCAAAAGATAAGATTGAAGCTGCAATTAAAAAAGGTGCTGGAGGAACAGATGCAGATTCTTATGTAGAAATAATGTATGAAGGTTATGGTCCTGCAGGTGTAGCAATAATAATGAGAGCATTAACAGATAACAAAAACAGAACTGCTCAAGAAGTAAGACATATTCTTTCAAAAAATGGAGGAAGTCTTGCTGAAAGTGGAGCTGTTGCATGGAATTTTGAAAGAAAAGCTATGATTACAGTTCCAAAAGAAGAAGTAGCAGATCTTGACGAATTTATGATGGAAGCTTTAGATGCGGGAGCAGAAGATGTTATAGAAGACGAAACAATACAGGTAATAGCTGCACCAGAAGATATGGTTCAGGTAAGAGATACATTAAAAGATAAAGGCTTTACAGTGAAAGCATCATTAACATATATTCCTAAAAATACAGTAAAGATAGCAGGTAGCGATGCTGAAAAAATGTTAAAGTTAATAGATGCTCTTGAAGATAGCGATGATATTCAAGAAGTATTTGCAAATTTTGAAATTGATGATGAAGAAATGGAAAGATTAGCACAAAAAATGTAATTTCAATAATTCAGGGGCATCTATGCCCCTTTATTTTTAATAAAAATAAAATGAGGAGTCAAAATGAAAAGAATATCTGTTATAATAATAATGATAACATTAGGAATAATTACATTTTCAAAGAACATACAATTTACATATAAAAATAATGGTGATTTGAGAACAACATTTGACTTTACATTTGAAGCAACAGACTTATATGTTGCCGGGTTAAGTTTTTATATAGATTTAAAGGCTGAAAATTTTGAAAATAATATTGAAGTTTCTGAATTAAACAAAGTTTTAAAATATCTTGATTTCTCACAACCCGGTTTTAGTATAAAGTATAAATATAAAAATCCAAATTTTGATGATTATAATTATTTTAAATGGGCAAATGAATCGTTTATAATAACTTTCGAAAATGCGTTTTATAAATATCCAGTGGCATATGTAGTTTCAAATGGAATGTTGGGATTAAATTTGTATAATGGAAAAAACAACTTTTATTACTGGATAAATTCATCGAATTTTTCTGAATTAGCAATTGGATATTATTATAATGGATCTGAACTTAAAGTGGGTTTTTTTTCAAATTCAATTAATAAAAAATATAATTATGGAATTTTTTTAGTAGTTGGAAATACATGGATGATAGGTTTTTCAAAAGAAGAGATAGATGTAGAAATCATAAATAAAAATATAAATTTAAAATATACATTTTTGTCCAAAAATGAAAATAATATATACAGTGAATTTTTTAATATAAATTCTGGAAAATTTGAAATAAATATTCCAATAATAAAAGATAGAATATATTTTACAATACTGCCTAAAAAGGTTTATGGAATTACTTTTAATTTAGAAATGTAGGAGGAATAAGTATGAACGAAAAAAGCCTTTACACATCACCATATGATGACAACGAATATAAATGGCTATTGGACAACATAGCGAAACATTTTGAACTTGATTTAAGGGGTTATAAACAGCATAGGGTTAGAAGAAGAATAGACATGATTATGAGGAAATATTCTTATAAAGATTATAAAACATATTTCAATGACTTAAAAAAAGATCCTAAGAAATGGGATGAATTTCTTGATAAACTCACAATAAACGTTACAGAATTTTTCAGAAATCCAGAAAAATGGGAATATTTAAAGAAAAATGTTTTACCGCGTTTAATGAAAGAAAGTGGATCAAAAACCAAATTATGGAGTGCAGGTTGTTCAACAGGTGAAGAGCCGTACACATTATCCATAATACTTGAAGAATTAAAAGCGCCAAAAACCATAAAAGTTATGGCTACAGATCTTGATAAATTTGTTATTGCAAAAGCTAAAAGAGGAGTTTATTCTTCAAGATCGCTCGTGAATATTTCAGAAGATCTAAAGAATAAATACTTTAAAAAGGTTGGGCCTGATTCATATGAAGTATCTCCAATAATAAAATCAAGAGTTGTATTTAAACAACATAATTTATTAATGGATCCATTTGAAAAAAATCTTGATCTTATTGTATGTAGGAATGTTGTAATATATTTTGATATGGAAGCTAAAAATGGATTATATAAAAATTTTGCAGCTTCATTAAGAAAAGGTGGAGTGTTATTCGTTGGTTCAACAGAAAGAATTTTTAATTATAGAAGTCTTGGCCTCGAAGTAATTGAACCGTTCTTCTATCAAAAAGTGAGTGATTAAACTTGGACTGGTTAATACCTATAATCTTGTTTTTAGATCAAATTACAAAAGTACTTGCCAGAGAATATCTTATTGGAAAAAACATAGAGATAATAGGAGATTATATAACATTAACATATGTAACAAATACAGGAATGGCGTTTGGAATGTTAAAAGGCCATTCCTTTTATCTTGGATTAGTTTCAACGATAATTGTGACAATTATATATATTTATAGAAAAATTTATATGAATAATAACAAGTCGTTATTATTTGACATAGCCACGGTTTTTATTATAGGGGGAGCTATGGGAAACCTTTATGATAGAATAAGATTTGAATATGTTGTTGATATGTTTAGTGTAAAATACTTTTCAGTTTTTAATGTTGCTGACTCATTTGTTACAATTGGAGGTATTTTACTGGCAATATATTTTATAAAAAAGGAGAGAAATTATACGTGGAAGAAAACTTCCTGGTAACTAATAGAGAAGATGGGTGGAGACTTGATAAATTTGTAGTGGAAAAGGTTCCTGATTGGATATCAAGAACATATGTTCAAAAAGCTATTAAACAGGGGCAAATAATAGTAAATGGAGAACTGAAAAAACCATCATATAAAGTAAAAAATGGTGAAGTGGTTTCAATAGAAGTTCCAGATAAACCACCAACAATAGAGGTGTTACCTGAAAACATACCTTTAAATATTATATATGAAGACAAAGATATTATAGTAATAAATAAACCACCTTCAATGATAGTTCATCCAGTTGCAAATAAGGTTAGTGGAACACTTGTAAATGCTATACTTTATCATTGCAAAGATTTACAGGGAATAGGCGGAGAAATTAGACCGGGTATAGTTCATAGACTGGACAAAGATACCTCAGGTGCAATTGTAGTTGCTAAAAATGATAGAGCACATCAATCGCTAAGTGCTCAGTTTAAGGATAGAAAAACTAAAAAAACATATATAGCTTTGGTAAAAGGTATTTTAAAGAAAAAGCAGGGTGAAATAAATCAACCACTTGCGAGACATCCTCAAATAAGAATAAAAATGGCGGTTGTGCCGGGAGGAAAAGAATCAATTACGGTATATAAAATAATAAAAGAATTTGGAGATAAAGCGTCGCTTGCATGGATACACCTTAAAACAGGAAGGACGCATCAAATAAGAGTACATTTTAAATATATTGGGCATCCATTGTTTGGTGACGAAGTATATGGTAAAGCATATGAAGATTATAAATATGGAATAAAAAGACAGATGCTTCATGCATTAAAATTAGGTCTTTTTCATCCGAGAACCGGTGAATGGATGGAATTTGTGGCACCATTACCAGAAGATTTTAAAAAAGCTATTGTCAATATAGAAAAATTATAACAGAAAATTAACATACTCTTGTTATATATTAAAAGATATTGTCGTAAAATAAAGCGCGAGGTGTTATTTTATGTTAAATGATAAATTACATGACCAAAAATTAATATATGATCTTGATAAAATAGAAGAAAAAGAAGAATATACATTTGAAATAACATGGGAAAAATTAGATACACCAGAAGGTGTAGTGGATATAGTAAAACCTATAAAAATACAATTTGATATAACAAAAACATCTCAGGGATATATATTAAAAGGTAATCTAAAAACAACTGTAAAACTTGTCTGTTCAAGATGCTTAAAAGAATATGAGCAGGATATAAATGGTGAGATAGAAGCATATTATATAGACGATAGGCTTCAGGATATATTCACCAAAAATGAAAAATTGGAAACACTGGATAACATAATATTCTATTCTGATATGAAGGTTGATATAACCGATAGGATAATAGAAGCAATAATGATGGAAATTCCAGAAAAACCATTGTGTAAAGAAGATTGTAAAGGATTATGTCCAATATGCGGGATAGATTTAAACGAAAATCCAGATCATAAACATGAAGAGCAGTATATAGATCCAAGAATGGCTAAATTGCTTGATATATTTGGCGACGAAGAATAATAAAAATAAATAAATTTTAGGAGGGATTATAAATGGCTGTACCTAAGCAAAAAACATCAAGAGCAAGAACACACAGAAGAAGAGCAGCAAATTTATACAAAGCAGTAAAGGTTAATGTAGTAAAATGTCCAAACTGTGGCGAACCAAAACTCCCCCACAGAGTATGTTTAAACTGCGGATACTATAACGGAAAACAGATCTTAGAAATAGGAGAATAATAATGCCTGAAAAAGCCAGAATCGGCTTGGATTTATTTGGTGGAGATAACGCGCCCAACGCTACACTTGAGGGCGCGATTTTTGCATTAAAAAATAACTTTGTCGATTCTGTATACTTAATTGGGGGAGATCAAAGTTTAAAAGAAAAAATACCAGAAGAATTACATAAAAAATTTATATTTATAAAAGCAGAAAACACAGTTACCAATAATACCAAACCAACAGATGTATTAAAACTAAAAACAAGTTCTATTTATATAGGTAATGAAATGATGAAAAATGGTGAAATAGATGCATTTGTTAGTGCTGGAAGTACAGGCGCTTTATTGGCAGCGGGAACATTTGTTTGTGGTAGAATTAAGGGAATTGATAGACCAGCATTGGTAATACCATTACCTGGAAAAAAAGGAAAGGTAAGAGTTCTTGTTGATGGTGGAGCAAATGCAGAATTAAAACCAAAACATTTTGTTTCGTTGGCAAAAGAAGGAATTGCCTTTGCAAAGTTTCTGGGAATAGAAAATCCAAAAGTAAAAATATTAAATATAGGAACCGAAGAGGAAAAAGGAACAAAATTGGTTAAAGAAGTTTCAGAAATATTTAAAGAAGATTCAAAAATAGTATATGATGGATTTGTTGAAGGAAGAGACATTTTTGAAGAAAATGTAGATGTAATAGTTACAGATGGTTTTACTGGAAATACTGTTTTAAAAACAGTAGAAGGAACAGCATATTATATTCTTTCTGAATTAAAGGAAAAAATATCAAAAGGTGGATTTTTTGCAAAAATAGGTGCGTTATTAATGAAAAATGCATTAAAAGGCTTAAAATCCAGTCTTGACTATAGACAATACGGAGGAACCTTCTTCTTAGGGATTAACGGAATACTTATAAAGGCACATGGTTCTTCTGATTCTGAGGCCATTGCAAATGCACTAAAAGTAGCTCAAAAAGCAGTGAAAGAAGATATAGTGTCAAAGATAAAGGAATTGTTATAGGAGGAATTAAAAATGTGTGGAATTGTGGGACTTGTAGGGAAAAAAGAAGCAAAAGTAAAGGATATAATAAATGGATTACAAAAATTAGAATATAGAGGATATGATTCTGCAGGAATAGCATTTTCAAATAATGGGAAGGTAGAGCTTGTTAAAAAAACAGGGAAAATAGAAAATCTAAGAAAAGAATTAAACTCTCAATTAGAAAAAGAAATAAATATAGGTATCGCACATACAAGGTGGGCTACGCATGGAGGAGTAACAGATGAAAATGCACATCCACATACAGATTGTACAGGAAAAATTTCATTAGTTCATAATGGAATAATAGAAAACTTTCAGGAATTAAGGGAAGAATTAAAAGAAAAAGGACATAAATTTAAATCAGAAACAGATACAGAAGTAATAGCGCATTTAGTCGAAGAATATTATGAGGGAGATTTATTTGAAGCGGTATTAAAAGCAATAAAAAGATTAGATGGGGCATATGCCATAGGAGTAATACATGCTGAAGAAAAGAAAATAGTATCAGTTAGAAAAGGAAGTCCGTTAGTAGTTGCACATAATGAAAATTATTCATTATTGGCATCAGACGTGACACCAATATTAAAATATACAAAAGACGTATATTTTATGAATGACAATGAAATGGCGGTATTAGAACCAGGAAAGATAGAATTTTATAACGTAAATGGTGAAAAAATAGAAAAGGAACCTGTACACATAGATTGGGATGAAGCAGCAGCAGAAAAAGGCGGATACGAACACTTTATGTTAAAAGAAATATTTGAACAACCAGAAGCATTAAAATCGGCAATAGCTGGAAGGATAAAAAATGGGAAACCAATAATATCAGAAATAAAAGAATTAGAAAAATTCATAAAAAAAGATTTAAAAAAGATATTCATAGTAGCCTGTGGGACAAGTTATCATGCAGGATTAGCATTTAAATACTTCATGAACAGATATTCAAAAATAGACGTGGATATAGAAGTAGCCTCAGAATTCAGGTACATGAATCCACATGTAAATGAAAATACATTAGTAATAGCAATATCCCAATCAGGAGAAACAATAGATACACTAGAAGGGATAAGAATAGCAAAAGAAAAAGGAAGTAAAGTAGTAACAATAAGCAATGTATTTGGATCAACAATACCAAGGGAATCACATGGTGCAATATACATGAATACTGGACCAGAAATAGGAGTAGCAGCAACAAAGACATATACAGCACAAATAGCAATATTATATGCATTGGGTGCAAAAATAATAGAAATAACAGAAGGATTAACAGAAGAAATAGAAAAAATATTATCAGATATAGAAAAAATGCCAGAAATATATGAAGAAGTATTAAAAAATGCAGAAAAAGTAAAAGAACTATCAAGAGAATATGTAAATTATCAGCACATGATGTATATAGGAAGAGGATTTGGATATCCAACAGCATTAGAAGGAGCGTTAAAACTCAAAGAAATCAGTTATATACATGCAGCGGGATATCAGGCAGGAGAATTAAAACATGGACCAATAGCATTATTAGATGAACAATTTCCAGTATTTGCAATAATACCCAAAGACTCATTATATGAAAAAATGAAATCAAACTTAATGGAATCAAGAGCAAGAAACGCAAATATAATAGCAATAACAACAGAAGGAAATGACGAAATAAAAGAACTTACAAATGAATATCTATTTGTACCAGAAGCAGAAGAAGCGTTATATCCATTAGTAATAGCGCCGATTATACAGTTATTCTCATATTATGTAGCAGTATTAAGGAAGTTAGATCCTGATAAACCAAGAAACCTTGCCAAAAGTGTTACAGTAGAGTAATGGAGGTGAAAATTAGTGAAGATAAAATCAGAAGAGGAAATTTTTGAATTGGCAAAAAAAATATATAAAGTAATTGATGAAAAAGACGGAATAAATATAAAAGTATTGGATATGAAAAACAGCCCTCTTCTTGTTGATTACTTTATAATTGCAACAGGAAATTCAGAAACACATTTAAATGCAATAAAAGAAGCTGTTGTTGAAGAGTTTAAGAAAAATGATCATCAATTATTATATTACGATAGAGATAGAATAACAGATTGGATTATAGTTGATGGCGGTAGCATAGTTGTTCATTTATTTAGTGAAAAAGCAAGAGAATTTTATGATTTAGAAGGATTATGGGTGGAATCAGAAAGAATTAAAATAGATTAACCTCGCACGCCGGGTATATGGTTTCCCCGGTGCCCTTAAAAGGGTCGGAAGCCAGAAAAACGGCGGAGGTAAAAACCAAAATGGAGGTGTTTTTAAATGGCAGTTATTAGCATGAAACAGTTATTAGAAGCAGGTGTTCACTTCGGTCACAGAACAAGAAGATGGAATCCTAAAATGAAACCTTATATTTTCACAGAAAGAAAAGGCATTTACATCATTGACTTACAAAAATCATTAAAGGCTGTAGAAGAAGCTTACGAATTTGTAAGAGATCAAGCAGCAGAAGGTAAGGTTATTATGTTCGTTGGTACAAAGAAACAGGCACAGCAAATTATTGCTGAAGAAGCAAAAAGAGCAGGAGCATACTACGTAAATAACAGATGGTTAGGTGGGTTATTAACAAACTTCCCAACAATCAAAAAGAGAATTAAAAAATTAGAAGAATTAGATGAATTTGTAAATTCAGAAGAATTTGAAAAATTACCTAAAAAAGAACAGAGTAAAATCAAGAAAACATACGAAAAACTTGACAAAAACCTTGGTGGTTTAAGAGGAATGAAAAGAATTCCTGACTTATTATTCTTAATCGATCCAAGAAAGGAACAAATTGCAGTTGCTGAAGCAAATATGTTAGGTATTCCTATCATTGCTTTAGTTGATACAAACTGTGATCCTGATCCAATAGATATAGTAATTCCAGGAAACGATGATGCAATTAGAGCAATAAAATTAATTTCTTCAAAAATTGCAGATGCATACATCGAAGGAAGAGAAGGAAGAATGGGAGAAGAAGCTGCAGCAGAAGCAGCAGAAGAAGAAGTTGTAGATGCAGTAGAAGAAGTAACAAAAGCTAAAGTAGAAGCAGAAGAAAAATACGGAGATGTTGTTGAAGAAGAAGAGTAATAATAACAATTAACATAAATCCCGAGAATATTTTATTCTCGGGATTTTTTATATTATATACATAAACTGAATATTCATGATATAATATTAGTTGATTAAATGAAAAATAAATGAGTTAATAATAAAATAAAGAGGTGAAAAATGGCCAAAATTATTTTAATTACAGGCGGAGCTCGTAGTGGAAAAAGTACATTTGCGCAGGAAATAATAAGCAAAAAATATAAAAATATCTTATATATAGCCACTGCAATACCTTTTGATGCAGGAATGAAAGATAGAATAAAAAAACATCAGGAAATGAGGTCAAAAACATGGAAAACAATAGAACAATACAAAAACTTTGAAAATATTGAGAGAAAACCAGAATTCTTAAATGCAAATGGGATTATTTTTGAATGCATTACTCTAATGATAACCAATATTTTAATGGATGAAAAGATAGATTTTGAAAACATTGACTATAAAAAGCTTGAAAATATAGAAGAAAAGATTATAAAAGAAGTTGAGGTTATATTGGATTTAGTGAGAAAATATAATAAATATATAGTAATAGTAACAAATGAAGTGGGAATGGGTATAGTCCCGGCATATATGTCTGGAAATATTTTCAGAGATATTGCAGGAAGAGTGAATCAATATATAGCCAAAAGAGCAGATGAAGTATATATCACTATTTCAGGTATACCACTTAAATTAAAATAGGGGTGTAAAAATGAAAGATATTATGAAAGGGATAATTCTTATAATAACCTTTTTTACAAGAATACCAATAAAATATGAATTTGAATTTTCTGAAAAGTACTTTAAAAAGGGAATAATATTTTTTCCAATTGTAGGATTATTTATAGGTATAATGATGTTTTTGATATTAAGACTATCAAATTATCTAGATAAAAGTATAGTGATATTTTTTACATGGATTTTTTATATATGGATTACAGGTGGAATACATCTTGATGGTGTTGCAGATAGTTTTGATGGGCTGTTTAGCAATAGAAAAAAAGAAAGAATTCTTGAAATTATGAAAGACAGTAGAATAGGAACATTTGGAGTGATTGGGCTATTAATTGTTTTGGGATTTGAAATCCTTATGAGTTATTATTCAACATATTCTGTAATTATAATGCCTATGGTTAGTAGAAGTGTGCTTATATTTATATCCTCAATAACAACATATGCAGGCAAAAAAGATGGATTAGGAAATATTTTTATAGACAATTGTGATTTAAAAAAATCCATAATTTCATTTTTAATGGTAATTTTAGTAGCTGTTTTCATAAACATAAAATTAATTTTTGCCGTTATAGGAACATACATATTTTCGTATATGATTTTAAAGTATATCGAAAAAAGAATAAACGGAATAACAGGAGATATAGCAGGATTAATTATAGAATCATCTCAAGGAATATATTTATTTTTATCATATATAATTTTATTAGGAGTAAATTAATGAAATTATTATTGCTAAGACATCCAGAAACAGTAGCAAATATAAAAGGTATATTTAATGGTTGGAAAGATTATCCATTAACTGAAAAAGGGAAATTACAGATGAAAAATATAGTAAAAGAATTGGAAAAAATACCTGTTGATAGGGTATTTACCAGCCCATTGCCAAGAGCATATAATCTTGCAAAAACAATTGCTGAACAGAAAGGAATTAAAATAAGAGTATATGAAGAGTTAAGAGAAATTAATTTTGGAAATTTTGAAGGCAAAACCTTTCAGGAAATAGAAAAAGAATTTCCTGATGAATGTAAACAATGGTTGGATAATTATAAAACCTTTAAATTTCCTGAAGGTGAGAGTTTTGAAGATTTTAATGAAAGAATTTCTTATTTCCTGAAAAGCATCGAAAAAGGTGCAAATAAGACATATCTAATAGTTACTCATCTTGGTGTAATTAGAGTAATATTAACAAAAATATATAATTGGGATATTGATAAAATGTGGGAGATACAATGTGAAAATGGAAAATATATAGAGGTGAATATAAAATGAAAATAAAAAAATTTAGAGATTTAACTATTATTGATATGGAAAATAAAAAACTTGTAATAGCCTGCGATTCTTCAGGGGCAGTAGGTGATAAAGAATTTGATATAGTAAAAACAGAACCTGAAATAGTTGGATATTATGCTACTCATGTTGCAATGGCTGAAATTATTTCTTATGGCGCTAAACCAATAGTTGTAGTTAATACTCTTTCTGTTGAAATGAATAATACAGGAAAAAAGATTATAAATGGAATAAAAAAATTATTAAAGGAAATAAATATTGAAGAAAATATTATAACAGGCAGTACCGAAGAAAATTTTCCTACCGTTCAAACCGGAATAGGTGTGACAATTATAGGAATTGCCAATAAAGGTATAGAATTTGTATCAAATAAAAATGATTATTGCGTTGCAATTGGAATTCCGCGTGTTGGAGAAGAAGTGCTAAAAAGTAGGGATATTGTGACAATCAAAGATATATTAAAAATAAGAAATCTGGAATTTGTGCATGAGATGATACCAGTTGGTTCAAAAGGAATAACTCATGAAATAAAGGAAATTGAAAAATCAGGGAAATACAAATTTGTTTTTAATAAAAACATAAAAATAGATTTATCAAAAAGCGCAGGACCTTCGACATGTGTGCTGGTTACATTAAAAAAAGAAAATATTCCAGAATTAAAAAAAGCTATAAGTCTTCCAGTTGTTGAAATAGGAAAGTTAGTGTAAATAATTCCACATAAAAACCGGTTGTGATAAAACCGGTTTTTATGTATTATGACAGAATAAAAAGAAATAAAATAATTTTATTCCAATAAATGACAGAATATCAGAAAAAGTTTTTAAAAATATTTTTTATATATTATAGTAATTGTGGAGGTGATAAAATGAAGCCTAAGTGGTTATTGATTATAATATTTTTATTATCACTTATCGTATTTGGAGGAAGCAGTGGATTTTATTTGGGAATGTCGTATATTCCTGTATCAGAAATAAAAAGTCCTGATAATTCAATTGATTTACATGATGGAGTATTATATCCTTTGTATGGTTTTAGGATGAATGTAGATAAATTTTATTTTGGTATTGAAGGAACTATGGATATGGAAAATAATACCAATAGTCTTCAAATATCTTATGAAGGAGGAAAAGTTGGATATATTTTTAATATATTTAACAAAATAGGAGTGGATCTTGGGATATTAGGAGGACATTACACTCAAAGTTTTCTAAAAGTAGTTGATGGTGGGAAGACATTAGAAGATTTTAAAAATAATACTGCTATTCATTATATAAAGCTTTCGAAAGATTATTATATATTATCTCCATCAATGGGAATGCATATTTATTTTACAAAACATTTTGGATTATTTTTAAAGGGAGCATATAATTTTGGATATTCTCAATCTGGATGGTATTTTGAAGATGATCCTTCATTGTATATAGTAAGAGATAGCAGTGAAACGAATAACTTTTTAAAATGGTATGATATTTCTGTCTTTCTTGAAATTGGTTCCTTATATTAAGGAGGGAACAAAATGAATATCAGAGAATATTGGTTTTTATTTCCGATAACAGCATTAATATTAATGATTTTCTCTTTTAATCTGGAAAATTATAATGTGAGTTCTCAGGTAATACAACCGAATAAATCAATTGAAATTAATGGAATAGATATTATAAAGATTAATTATCCAGCGGTTAGGATAAAATTTGATCCCGAAAGTAATAAAATATATTTTTCAGATAAAATAATACTTGTGAAAAAAGAAAATATGGTTGAAGTAAGAAGTAGTAACCCGTCATTATTTGGAAGTCAGAACATTATTGAAATTGTTATCGGGACTAAAAAAAGATATAAAAATGTAATTATAGATACAGCTTCAGCAGAGATATATGGAAAGTTAAATACAGAATTTTTTGATATTGATTCTATGAACATCAAATTTCGAGATTTTGAAATTAATAACAATACAGAATTTAAAGTGGATGGAACAAGCGTTTCTATAATCAACAGTTATATTAAAACCAAAAAGATATATATGGATACAACATCTTTAAAATTTTTAAATACTCTAATAACAGCTGATTTAATAGATCTTGATGGAACAACTATTAGTGTTGAAGGGGAAATAAATGTACATGAATTATATATAGATGGAACAAGTGTTAAACTTAACTTTAAATGTAAAAATTTAAAAAATATAAAAATTTCATCAACAACACTTAGTGGTGAAATATATTATCTTGATATGTGGGATGGAATTCGTAGATTAGAAAGTAATGAAATTTCAAATAATTTAATTATATATGTAAAAAAAGAAAATCCCGGAATAATTGATTTCAAGGGAAAAATAAAAAAATATTAAAGAGGTGAATTCTATGAAAAAAAATATAATAATTTTAATGATGATTCTTTCTACCAGTATAATTTTCGCATTTAATTTTGGTTGGGGAGGTTCCCAGATACAGTTTATTCCAGAAAGCTCGTTGCAACAATTAATACCTTTAAATGATTTAAAAATTAATGGAGGAATGGTATTATATGGTGGCAGTGGTGCAGGAAGAATTGCAAATGGAATTTATATTGGAGGCCAGGGTGAATCTGGTAGTTTAAGAACAGGCGAATATGAAATTAGTATAAATCAGGGTTTCTTTATGTTCGGAACACATTTAAATCCATTTAAAATATTATCTTTTGAAGTTGGTCTGGGATTTGGTGGAAGCGAAATAGCAATAAAAAAATTTGTTGATGGAGATGCAAATACTATAGATGATTTCGTAAATTCACCTCAAAAAGTGCCTTATATAGTATCTTTAAATACAGATATGTTTGCATTAAATACACAGGCTAAAATATATTTAAATCTTGCTGAATTTTTTAGTATAATAGTACATGGTAATTTTATATATGGCTTTTCATCAGATGGCTGGAAAATAGAAAATACATATAATTTAAAAGATACATTACCAACTAATTATTATTATTACACAATAGGTGCAGGTGTAATGTGGGGATTTTAGAAGGGGATGGATAAGTGAAAAATAAAAA
The DNA here is from genome assembly GCF_013363245.1 of Marinitoga sp. 1135. Lineage (NCBI taxonomy): Bacteria > Thermotogati > Thermotogota > Thermotogae > Petrotogales > Petrotogaceae > Marinitoga > Marinitoga sp. 1135. Next base: position 134,610 of record NZ_LBEZ01000018.1, read on the forward strand.
TATTTATATATTTTTAATTATATATCTGATAAATATTATTACCTTTTCAACTCCAATTGAAAAAGAGTTTGAAAAAATAGAAAATAATCTTAAAAGTAATCCTTTTAAAAAAGAATACATAAAGGATCTGGAAGATTTTTACATAAAGAATTTTAATGATTTAAATATATCACTAATAGATAAATTGCTTGAGTTAAACAGTGAAATAATAGATACCTGTTCATATGCTATTTTAAAAGAAATCAGGGGAAGCTTATTGGTAAAAAAAGCAAAATATGAATGGTTCTTACCTTTAAAATATTATTATATATATACCGGGATGCTTGAAATGAAACATGTAATAGAAGAGGATTTTGATAATTTAACATATAGATATATTCGTGCAAAAACAGCATATGATATATCCGAATATAATTTTGCACATGAAATTTCATTAAAAGATTTTGAATACATATATTTAAGAGTTCAGGAAAAGAAAGAATTTTTAAAAAGGTATGACTTTGGAGAAGTACTATATAAATTGGGAATATTATATAAAAAAGTTTCTCCTATAAAATCTCAAAAATATTTTAACGAATTAAAAGAGTATAAAAATTCTATATATTATAAAAGGGTGTATGATGAAAAATAGACGATTATTAAAGGTTTTGTTGATAACACAATTAATAGCCTTATCAATTACATATTTTATATATCTTTATACGCCATATTTTAATATACAAATTAGTCTGATTATTACGGAATTATTTGTTACAACTATAGGTGTAATATACTATATCTCAACAGAAATGTTGTTTCATACAGTAAAAATAGAAATAAAATTTTTAAGACGTATAATAAAAATTCTTATTTTTGTATTTAGCTTTTTTTCAGGGGTATTTATTGCTGAAGACCTCATTTCAAGATTGCTATCATATACTTTTTTTTCTACGGAGAAGTATGTTCTTTTAATATATAGCATAATTGTATTGATATTAACTTTACTTTTGATAATAATATATTATAAGCTTAAAAATAAGATAGAGGAAAATGAAAAGTTAAAACAGGAAAAGTTAAAAGCTGAATTAAAAGCATTGCGTTCAAAGCTAAATCCGCATTTTTTATTTAACACGTTAAATACCATAATTGATCTTGCGTACACATCACCAGAAAAGGTTGAACAGGTGGTGATAAACCTTTCAGATATATATAGAAAGGTATTATATTCATCAGATAAGGATTTTTGTACAGTAGAGGAAGAAATATCTTTGATAAAAGAATATCTTGAAATTGAAAAAATTAGATTTGGAAGTCGATTAAAATGTAATTTTGAAATTTCAAAAGAAACATTAAAATTAAAAATTCCTCCATTTATTCTGGAACCTTTTGTTGAAAACGCGGTTATTCATGGAATATCTCCAAAAAAAGAAGGAGGAATCATAACAATAAAAACATACTTAGAAAAAAATACGCTTTTTCTTGAAATTTGGGATAATGGTTCAGGAACACATAAAAATATTCAGTATGGTTTTGGAATAAACAGCGTAATAGAGCGATTAAATCTTATATATAAAAATAATGCTGAAGTAAAAATATTAAAAAATAAACCTTCTGGCGTAAAAGTGATTATTTTAATGAAAAATATAAAGGGGAATGAACAATGATAAAATGTGTTATAATTGAAGATGAAATTCATGCTTCAAATAGGCTTGAAAAGATGTTGGGAAATTTTGAAGATATACAGATATGCGGTAAAGCATTTGATGGAGATGAAGGCGTTGAACTTATCGAAAAAGAAAGACCAGAACTTGTATTTTTAGATATAAATCTTCCTGGAAAAAATGGATTTGAAGTTTTAAAATCCATTTCCTATGAACCATTTGTGATATTTATAACGGCATATCAGGAATATGCTATAAAAGCATTTGAAGAAAATGCTATAGATTATTTATTAAAACCATTTGATTTAAAAAGATTAAAAAGCTCAATTGAAAGAATATATGAACGAAAACCAAGAATTAAAAAAGAAAAAATTGTTGAAATCGATGAATTCATAAATAAAAAAGCGAACTACCAGAAGATTTTTACAGTAAAAGATAATGATGAAATACTGGTAATACCGGAAAAGGATATAGTATATTTTAAAGCGGAAGAAAAATACGTCTTTTTATGCACCAAAAATAAGGAATATTATTACAACAGAACATTAAAGCAACTAGAAAGTGAAATAGATCCAGAAGTATTTATAAGAATACATAAAAGCTATATAGTTTCAATAAATTATATAAAAAAATTCAAACGATTATTTATAAGAGAATATATCGTTGAATTAAATGATTTAAAAAACACAGAGTTAAAGATAGGAAGAAGCTATTTGCATGAATTAAAAGAAAAATTTGGATTTTAATAAATTCTGGGGGTGTAATTAGTGATAAGAGCAAAAAACTTAGTAAAAAAATTTGGAGATTTTACAGCAGTTGATAATGTAAGTCTTAATATTAAACCAGGAGAAATTTATGGATTTCTTGGACCAAATGGAGCAGGAAAAACAACAACTATAAGAATGCTAACAGGTACTTTAAGACCTACAAGTGGTGAAGTTGAAATATTGAACATGAACATGAAAGAAAAAGAAATTGAAATAAAAGCAAATATAGGAGTAGTTCCAGATGAACCAAGAATGTACGAAAATCTTAGAGGAACAGAATTTATAGAATTCATAATGAATATATATGAAGTGGATAAAACAGAAGCAAAAAAAAGATTTGACGAAATATGTGAAATATTTGAAATAAATTATCTCGATTCATTTATAGGAGATTATTCACATGGTATGAAACAAAAATTAATGGTGGCTTCTGTATTAATGAGAAAACCGAAAGTAATATTCCTTGATGAGCCTACAGTTGGACTTGACGCAAAATCGGCAAAACTTTTAAAAATGTTAATAGAAAAGTATGCTAAAGAAGGTGCAACCATATTTATGACAACACATATTTTAGAAATAGCAGAGAAAATGTGTGATAGAATAGGGATTATCTCAAAAGGAAAACTTATAGCCGAAGGTACATTGGAAGAATTAAAGCATTTATCTGAAACAGATGAAAAACAATCACTTGAAGATTTATTCCTCGAATTAACAGGTGCTGGGGAATTGGATGACATAATAAAAGAGCTATAATGGGGTGAAAAAATGAAAAGCAAAATATGGTTAATATTAAAATATTCATATCAAAATAAAGTAAGACCCAGAAAAAATAAAAAAGGTATTATTAAAAGAAGAGGGCCATGGAGCGCATTACTTGCATATTTATTCCCGCCAATATTATTTGGTGGAATGCTTGCTCCAATATTTTATATGATGTTTAAAAGTTTAAATTTTCCTCTATCTGAACTTGGAATAGAAACTACATGGAATTTATTAGACCTTATATTTGGTGGCTGGTTTCTTACAATGGGATTTATGTTTGTTTTAAATTACGCTCCTGCAATAGTTGCGAATCTCTTTGAAAGTGAAATTACTCAGCTATTACTGGTAATGCCGGTAAGAAGATTTGAGATATATGTAGCCAGTGCTGTAGATAGTTTTATAATGGCTGGAATTCCAATAGGTATGATGATACCTGTATTTGTTATATATGCCATATTAAGAGAAACAAATATCTTTTTTACAATTTTATCTGGTATTGGGTATATATTATTGTTGCTTTTTATTGCAAATTTGTTTGGTTCCATACTATCAAGATATCTTACAAAAACCTCAGCTAAAAGATGGACAATGATAATGTATTTTATAAATATCTTCTTATATGTAGGTGGCGTTAATATGATGCCATCAATAGGTGTTGGAAGGGATATGAATTACTTTGTGGATGTTATTAAAAAGATACTGAATATTATTTTAAATGATTTCTGGCCTCATACATGGTTCTTAAAAGCTATGAATGGCGATTTAATTTCAATGGCTATATTATATGGGGCTACATTTATATTGGGATACTTTATCTATAAAATTTCAGATAAAATAGAATTTAGTTCTTCAAATAAATCAAAAAAGAAAAAGAAAAGTGTAGAAATAAATTTCAAACATTCAAAATTTCCAATGTTCAAAAAGGATTTCAAATTGTTATTTAGAGATTCACAGACATTCTTTTTAATTTTATATCCTATCTTTTTGCCACTAATAATGATTTTTACATCTGATTCTCTTGAAATGATAGGAACAATATTTATAATGCTATCTGGAATGTACGCAGCAATGATTGCTATTTATGCGTTATCTTATGAAGGAAAAATTTGGCCAAATCCCAAATTATATCCTTTAAAATCTCAGGAATTAGTTTTTTCGAAAGTTGCTATACCGGTAATAATTTTTGTTCTGGAATATATAGCTCTGGCGATTATTATAATAACAATGGAAAAATCATCTACTATAATATTTTATAGCGTATTTCCAATAACCTTAATTCTAATATATTCGTCAATACTTGGTATAAAACTTTATTTATCTAACCCAAAAAGAGATTTGTCTCAAAAAAATATATTAAATGGGAAAGAAGTCTTTATGCTTGAAGGTATAACACTGGGATTAACAATGGGAATTTTTGTTCTTGGAAATCTTTATATTGCGTCATTAAAAAATCCTTCAATGAAAGACAAATTTATAGACTGGCTTTTTGATTCGTCATTTTTATATCATTTCATAGGCGCTGGGATACCAATATTTCTACTCTGCCTTACAATATATCTAATTGTAAAGGAAACAAAGAAAATTCACAAGTTACTTATTTCATGGGAATAAAAAAATTTGAGAAGTTAAAAATAACCCTTCCAGAAATTCTGGAAGGGTTATTTTAAAAACCTCTCAATAATCTCATCAATCAAAGCTCTTTCATCATCTTCAAAAGAGTAATAACCAAGAGCAACACGCTTATAGCCTAAACCATATTTAAGGGCAAAATCACGAACCTTTCCTTTTGGATAAGGAGTAATGGGCCATTTAATATCGTATCGAACGCAATTTCTTAAAAACACATCAAATATTCTCATTTCCTCATCACTGAGCTCAAAATAATGAAGAACAAAGTCTTTAAAATTCTTCGACTTCTTAAAAAGCTCAGTGATGAGTTTTTTTCTCGCTATAAAAAATGGAGATACATCAGATTTTATTTCCTCAAAATCCACAGGATTCATTAACCTTTTCTCAGCTTCTTTAACATTAAACTCAGAAAGTATTAAGTTAAAAAAATACATTTTCTCATAATCTCTTGAGAGGTATTTAATGATTTTATCTTTATCTCCTTCAAAAATCAATTTTAAAATATGACTCTTTGTAAAAAATGGTTTTTCTATTAATGCTGTATATGTTGAAAAAAATAATACAGGAATATTTACTTCTTTTTGTTTTCTAAATTTAATTGTATTTTCCTTAAAGGTTTTATTTATATGCATCTTATACAACTCATTTTTTATTTCAATTGGATATGTTTTCTTATATGATAATTTATATTTATGAATGAAATCCTTTAGATTTTTTGAATTTATATCTTTAGTTTTCAATCTTTTTTTGCTCTTTTTATATATAAAATAACTCAAATTTTTATTTAATGTATATTTCTCAATTTTAAAGTCAGGGTATTGATTATTTTCAAGAGATGCTTTTACATTCGAACTTTTCTTTGAATATCTATAAATATTTTCAATTTCATATATTCTTATATCATTATTCAATATTTTTATATTCATAATAGTATCGAACCAATTATACATATAATTAAAATCCTCAAAATAATAACCAGTATAATACTCCAACAAATTTGCAGTATATAATGCTTTTTTCTTATTATTCTTTCTTATCCACCAGGTAGCAGAATTTAAACCTGCACATATCATTGAAGGATGATTAAATTTTTTGGCATATAAAAAACCATTAATAAAATAGTTATAAGCTTTATTATATTTATTTTCATTTAATAACTTCCTGGCTTTTGAATATTCAATTATTGCTTTTTGAACATAACTTTCCTCATATAAATCACCATAACATTTCAGAACTTCAAAATCTTGATTTAACTTTTCAGCTAAAGCTTTTAATCCAGGTATAATTATTTTTCTTACATAGGGAGAAATATTGCTTATATTGTTTTTTAACAAAACAAAAATTTCTTTTGATTTATCAAAATTCTTCATTCTTGAATAAATTAATACGAGTTCATATCTTGCAAGTTCCCTCAATATTGTTGTTGTTGTTGAAATAACTTTATTTGCATATTCAATAGCAGAATAATAATCTTTTTTCCATTTTGATTTTAATAAGTGAAAATAATATTTTAAAGAAATATCTTTATTATTATTTTCAAAATAATTAATAATAGGTATAGAAAATTTTCCATATTCAATTATCTCTACAATGTTTTTGAGAAACAATTTATTAATATTCATAATTAATCACCTTTATAAACTGTTACAATATTTACCTTTTCTTAACTTTAGAAATATTGTTAATTATCAAAATGTGAAATAAAAATAAAAACAAGATAAAATAAACTATTTAAAGATATTTTATACTTCACAAGTAATGTTACAAATTATATGGTAATAATAATTAAATCTAATATTTAAAATAAATCCTGATAAACAGCAACCTGTTAACTTTGTGGTAACACTTGAAAATCATGTTAGAAATAGTAAAATTCATATCGGAGGTGGCATAAATGAAAAAATTTCTGGTAATAACATTAATTATAGTTTCATTATTAACGGGTATTGTATTTGCAGGAGATGAAGAAGATTACTCTTCAACAAATTCAATCAATCCTCAAATCCAAATTGAATTTTCTGAGTAATCAACTAAAATCTATTTTCTATTTTATATCTACGTAGATATTATATCAAAAATTTAAATTTTTCAGTCGGCTGTTTTTATCCTGGTGTCAGAGAAAAATTATTAGTATTTATTTACTATGAAATTATACCATAAAAGCATTTTTAATATTTAAAATAGTAATTTTGATCTTAGTGGGGGTGTAATAATGGAATGGATAATGAAACCCGTAGATGAAGGTGATGAATTAGGTTGTTTTTGTTTATTAGTTTTTTGTTATACAAATTGTCCATGTAATAATCCTTCGCATAGTTGTAGCTGGATTTATTCATGTCATTTTTCACCACCCGTTTGCGGTTCTAATCTTTGTAAAGCTGTAGATCAAGGAATTTAGGAGGTGTTATTTATGTTATGGATTATAGAACCCATTAATAATGATGAAAATATAGTTGAAGGATGCGGAATTGATTGGTGTGGAAATTGGTGTTTTGTTCAAAATTGCACAACTCAAGATTGTTCAAAGCATATATGCGTAATATATGTACATTAAATAATCTTTGTATATCTTAAAGGGTGAGACATATGAGTATGAGAATTGGAAGATATTTAACTTTTTTTGTTATACAAAATAAAATATATGCATATAATGCATTAAATAATGGGTTATGCGAATTAAAAAATGAATCATATGAAATATTAATAAAAAAAGATTTCAAGAGTTTAGAGAAATTATATCCTGAAGTTTTTTATGAATTAAAAAAGGCTTTGTATATAGTTTCTGAAGATTTTGATGAAAAGAATTATGTTAAACTAAAAAATTGGGAAGCAAAATTTTTACAAAACAACCTATCTTTAACAATTGCTCCTACATTAGATTGTAATTTTAAATGTTTTTATTGTTATCAGCAAGAATATAAGCAAGAATCATATATGAATAAATCAACGGCTGATAAAGTTTTTGATTTTATCGACAAAAGAATCACACCTAATATTCGATTTTTGCATATTAATTGGTATGGAGGAGAACCTCTTCTTAATATCGAGATAATAGAATATTTATCAAAGAAAATAAAAAAACTATTAGATAATAAAAAAATAGAATTTAAATCTTCAATAATAACGAATGGATATCTTTTAAATGAGGAATATGCAAAAATATTATCTAAAAACTGTAATGTAGAAACAATTCAGATTACTTTAGACGGACCTAAAGAAATTCATGATATTCGTCGTCCACATAAAAATGGGGAATCTTATGATATTATTATAAATAATTTAAAAAACATCTCTCAATATTTTAAAAGAATATTAGTTAGAATTAATATGGATAAAACTAATGAAGAAAAAGTTCCTGATTTGTTAGAAGAATTAAAAAAGTTAAATTTAAATATTCATCCATACATAGCGCCTGTTTCATTGGACAATATTCATCACAATAATTTTGCTAAAACTTGTTTTCATATAGAAGAATTTGCTTTGAAATATTTAAAAATAAAAGAAAAAGATGAATATTCTTATTTATCTAACTATCCAGTTTTAACTTTTGGAAGTTGTGGTGCTGTAAGGAAAAACTCATTTGTTATAGATCCAGATGGAAATATATATAAATGCTGGAATGAAGTTGGACAAAAAGAAAAAAGTATTGGAACAGTAAGTGAAGGCATAACAAATTATTCAAGATATATTAAATGGATGGCATTTGATCCATTGGATATAAAAGAATGTAGTGAGTGTAGTATTTTGCCATTATGTAATGGTGGATGTCCGTATAGAATACTATTTCCAGAAGATGGTGATACTCTTGGAAAAAGATGTAGTGAATATAAATGGACATTAAAAAACGAGCTTTCATTATGGATTAAAAATAATGTTTTAAATAATAGAAAGTTTGAAGTTAAAGTAAATACAAAATAATAAGTCCAAAGTTATTTATATAATTTTATTACTATTTATGTTTTTCACCTTTACCTACTCTATATAATTAATCTGTGGGTAAAGGTGATTTGCCAAAAAAAAGACTTTTAAAAAATTTAAAACACTATTTATAAAAATATATATGAGGTGAAAGTATGGATGTAGTTGTTATGGAGGATATTCAGTTTCATTTTAATGATGGACCAAAAATTGTTGAAAAATTTTCCATGATGATAACCAAAGGAGAATTTGTTTATATAAAAGGTTCAAATGGTTCCGGAAAAAGCACAATTCTGAAATTACTTGGAGGAATAATTAAACCTAAAAATGGAAAAATAAAAATTTTAGGAAAAGAACCATATAAGGAACCAGAAGTTTTAAAAAGCGTGGGAATGGTAGTTGATGGTATGGGATTATATAAAGAGTTGAGTTTAAAAGAAAATATAATATATTTTGCAAAAGAAAAAGGTCTTACATATGAATATGCAAAAAAAGAAATAGAAAAATATGAAAAACTCTGGGAAATAGATTTTAATAGGAAATACAAAAAATCCTCGCATGGAATGAGGAAAATAGCAAAACTAACCTTTTCATTAATAAATGAACCAGAACTATTGGTATGGGATGAACCAGAGCTTGCCCTTGATCAAAAAAGAATCAATACATTGTTAGAAATCCTTAAAAGTTATAAAGAAAAAGGAAAGACATGTATAATCGCTGGAACAAATCCTGAAATTTATAAAAACCTCGTGGATATAGTAATAGAAAAAGAGGTGATTTTATGAAAATTTTATTCAAATATAAACACTGGATAATTATTCAATCAATATATGTTATTGTAGGTATATTAACAGTCTTTATTTTAAAAGCAAGTGGAAAAATAATTAAAGGTCAGGTGGCTGGTGGGCTAGCGATAAGTATGCATTTCATATCTAATACTCAGGAATTATTGATTCCAATATTAATGTTGATGTTAGCCGATTTAGCTTTTAACATAGAATATGTAGAAGGAACATTTTTAACACATTTGTTGTGTGGTAAAAGCAGAAGAAAATGGATACTAAATAGGCTATACAATTTTTATCTTTTTATAACTATACAATTTTTTATAGCGTTTATTTTAATAACAGTTAGTGCAGGAATAATAACGGGTTCCTTTACATTAGGAACAATGGAACTTAATGAAAATACTGGAATAATAAAAATAATTTTTCCAATAATTATAAATGTTCTAAAAACATTAGTATTCATATCATTTGCAATATTAATGACCACATTTTTACCTGGAAAATTAATGTTAGGAAGTATTATATCAGTTGGAATAATATTTGTTATAATGAAAATAACAAATATTTTAATGATATTATTTCAGGAAAATGAAATATTAAAAATCATAGTAGATATGATCTGGTTAACAGAATCGAAAGAAGCTTTTATTTATGGGATAATATGGATTGGGTTGTTTACATATTTATCAATGAGACGTATAGATAAGATTGTTATAACCAATCAAGGAAATTAGGTAAAAGTAATATTTTAAAAAATTTAAAATACTAGGTGAAACCATGAAAACAATAAAAAAATTCCTGTATTTTCTGGTAAGGGATATATTAATATGGAAAAGCTACAAAACACAGGCAGTATTGGGAATACTGAGTGGATTCTTAGGATTATTGCAATTTGGATTC
>NZ_LBEZ01000028.1:0-1053 GCF_013363245.1 Marinitoga sp. 1135
GAAAAAATAGGAAGAAGAACATCAATACAGGTAAATCTTTTAAGGATGATAACTGAAGGAATATTATCAATAGTTTCAGGTGAAAACCCAAGATTAATGGAAGAAAAACTAAAAGCATTTTTAAGCCCTGATGAAAAGAAAAAATATGAATCAGAAAAAGAAGGGTGATATAAATGGCAGATAAATGTAAAAAAGATGAAGGGCCACCACCACCACCTGGTTGGCTGGCAACATTCAGTGATTTAAATTCGTTGCTTATGACATTCTTTGTTATGTTGTTCTCCATGGCAACAATTTCACCCGGTAAATTCCAGCAGGCAGCAGTAAGTTTTAGAAGTCCCTTTAGCGGAACGCCACCAAGTGTTTTGACGGGTGGAAAAAGTCTATCAGAAGAAAGCTTAATTACATCAAATCCTGGAATTAGAGTTGAACTTTTCAGACTACAGGACAATCCAAAGTATAAAGGAAGAATAACAATAGAAGAAAATGACAAAGGAACAATAATAAAAATGCAGGACATGGCATTTTTCGAGCCTGGTAGCGCTCAATTAACCAAAGATGCAAAAGAGTTGTTATATAAATTGGGTATAATTCTAATAGAACATTCAAACAATGCAATAGAAATATATGGATTTACAGATGACAGACCGCCAAAAGAACAATTAATATATCCATCAAACTGGCATTTAGGAGCCGCGCGTGCAGCAAGTGTGGCAAAATTCTTTACAGAAGAAATGAAAAAGAAAAGAACACTTGAAAGATTGGCAGAAGTAAAAGCCGGGAAATTTGATCCTGATTATTACTATAATCCTGAAAGATTCTATCCAATCTCAGAAGGAGATAAAGACATATTAAAAGATATACAAAAATTAAAATCAAACACCGAAGCAGAAAAGATGAAATTAAAAGAGGAATTTGAAAAAGGTATAATAGATATTGCAACCTTGAAAACAAAAGAAAAAGAATTAGATGAAAAATACAAAAATGATCTTGATAGACTAAGACATCTATACAGAAGAATTGATTTATTGATTTTAAGACAGCGCTTGAGAT
>NZ_LBEZ01000029.1:0-2389 GCF_013363245.1 Marinitoga sp. 1135
CACTAATTCTTGTGTTTTTTATGTCACTGCGAACATCGAGTTTTTCACATTTTTTTTTTTTTTTAATGATCCGGCCCCCCCCGAGTTCTCCCCTCTTCCCCTCCACGACGCTCTTCCGATCTCAGCAAAACCAATAATAACCGGAATAACAGGACAAGATGGAAGTTATCTAGCGGAATATCTATTAGAAAAAGGATATGAAGTGCATGGATTCATCAGAAGATCAAGTAGTTTCAACACAAAAAGAATAGACCATTTATATAAAGATCCACATGAAAAAAATACAAAATTATTTCTTCATTATAATGACTTAACAGACTCAACAAATATAATACGATTAATACAGCAAATACAACCAGATGAAATATATAACCTAGCAGCACAAAGTCATGTAAAAGTAAGTTTTGAATTACCAGAATACACAGCAAATTCAGATGCATTAGGAACATTAAGAATATTAGAAGCAATACATTTGCTTGGATTAGAAAAAAAAGTAAAGTTCTATCAAGCAAGTACATCTGAATTATACGGAAAAGTACAGGAAATACCTCAAAACGAAAAAACACCATTTTATCCAAGAAGCCCATATGCAGCAGCGAAATTATATGCATATTGGATAACAGTAAATTACAGAGAAGCATATAACATGTTTGCATGCAATGGAATACTGTTTAATCATGAATCAGAAAGAAGAGGAGAAACATTTGTAACAAGAAAAATAACAAGAGCAGCAACAAGGATATTAGTAGGAAATCAGAAAAAACTATACCTTGGTAATTTAAGCGCCAAAAGAGACTGGGGATATGCAAAAGATTATGTAAAAGGAATGTGGATGATACTACAACAGGAAAAACCTGATGATTATGTATTAGCCACAGGGGAAACACATGAAGTAAGAGAATTCTGTGAAAAAACATTTGAAACTCTTGGAATAGAAATAAAATGGCAAGGCGAAGGAATAAACGAAAAGGGAATAATCAAAAAAATAGATAGAAACAAAACAAAAGAAATAATAGAAAAACTAAAAGAAAAACATCCAGATTTAAAAGAATTTGAAATAAATACAGAACATTTAAAAGAAGGTCAAGAAATAATAGCAGTAGATCCAAAATACTTCAGACCAACAGAGGTAGATATATTGCTCGGTGATCCAACAAAAGCAAAAAAACAATTAGGCTGGAAACCCGAAACAAGCTTTGAAGAACTAGTAAAAATAATGACAGAATATGACTTAGGATTAGCGATAAAAGAAAAACATAGGAATGAATGGATAAAAGAGTAATAACGAAATAAAAAAACAATAAATAATAATCAATAAAAACTAAAAGAATTTAAGGGGATGAACGAATTGGAAAAAAATGCAAAAATATACGTAGCTGGTCATAGGGGATTAGTAGGATCGGCAATAATGAAAAAACTAAAAGAAAAAGGATATACAAACATAATAACAAGAACACATAAAGAATTAGATTTAACAGACCAAAAAGCAACAAGAGAATTCTTTGAAAAAGAAAAACCAGAATACGTATTCCTAGCAGCAGCAAAAGTAGGAGGAATACTTGCAAATGACACATACAAAGCAGAATTTATATATCAAAACATAATGATAGCGGCAAACGTAATAGAAGCATCATATAAATATGGAGTAAAAAAACTACTAAACCTTGGCTCATCATGCATATATCCAAAATATGCAAAACAACCAATGAAAGAAGAATATCTATTAACAGGAGAACTAGAACCAACAAACGAGCCATATGCAATAGCAAAAATATCCGCAATAAAAATGGTAAGATACTTCAACGAGCAATATGGAACAAACTTCATGAGCGTAATGCCAACAAACCTATATGGACCAAATGACAACTTCAACCTAGAAACATCACACGTATTACCAGCATTAATAAGAAAATTCTATTTAGGGAAACAATTAGAAGAAGAAAACTATGAAAAAATAAAAGAAAACATAGAAAAATATCCATTAGGATTTGGATTAGATAAAACAATAGATTTAGATAATAAAGAATCAATAATAAAAACATTAAAACAATTGGGAATAACAAAAGAAAGTATAACCTTATGGGGAACAGGAGAAGTATATAGAGAGTTTTTATATGTAGAAGACATGGCAGACGCATGTGTATATTTAATGGAAAAGATAGAAGCAGAAGAAATGAAAAAAATATCACCAGATTATTTCGTAAACATAGGAACAGGAAAAGATATATCAATAAAAGAATTAGCAGAGTTAATAAAAGAAACAGTAGGATATACTGGAAAAATAATCCATGACACAACAAAACCAGATGGAACACCAAGAAAGTTGCTAGATGTTTCAAAACTTCATGAATTAGGTTGGAAGTATAGTGTTGAGTTGAGTGAGGGGATT
>NZ_LBEZ01000023.1:0-1198 GCF_013363245.1 Marinitoga sp. 1135
TTTAGATTTTAAATTGTTTAATAAGAGTATTAAGTTCTTCACTTAAATCTTCAAGTCTATTAGCAACCTTTGTAATCTTTGCAAAGTCTTCGTTCTGTGCTTTTATTTCATTCTTGAAGTTAATTACATCTTCAGCAACGCTTGTAACAGCTTTATTTGCAGTATCTACAGCAGCTGCAATTTCCTCTGTTGATGCTGTTTGCTCTTCTGCTGATGATGCAGTGCTGTCAATCATCATTGAAATACCTTCAATTTCCTGTGTGATACTTTCAAATTGTTCTGCAATTTCAAATACCATCTTGTTTGCTTCATTTATACTTTCAACAACATTTTCTGTTTCTTTATCAACTTCTGAAGCGCTGTTTTGTATTTTTCCAAGTATATTTGCAATTTCTTCTGTGGCTTTTTTACTTTCTTCTGCAAGTTTTCTAATTTCATCAGCAACAACAGCAAATCCTTTTCCTGCTTCTCCAGCTCTTGCTGCTTCAATAGCTGCATTTAATGCAAGGAGGTTTGTCTGTTCTGTAATTGAATTAATTGTCTCAACAATTTCCTGAATATTAGCAGTTTCACTTGCAAGTACCTTAACTGTTTTTGCGTTTTCCTTTGCCTTTTCATTAACGTCAATCATTTTTGTTTTAACTTCTTCAACGTTCTTTGAACCTTCTTTAGCAAGTCCTGAAACCTGAGTTGATCTTTCCATTATTTCCTGAGTTGATCTTGAAACGTTTTGTGCTGCAGCAGCAATTTCTTCAACACCGGCAGTTGTTTCTTCAAGTGAAGAAGAAGCGTCCTGAACCTTGGAGTTAATTTCTTCAATTTCATCGTATATTCTCAAGTTTAATTCATAATTCTTATCAATAGAATTAGAAACTTCTGAAGATGTTTCAATTAATGTTTTTGAAGATTCCTGAACCTTTTCAACAAGTGTTCTTAATGAAGCAATTGTTTGGTTCATAATTTTAGCAAGAACACCCAATTCATTATTTGCATCAACATGAACTTTAACGTTAAGATTACCCTTTCCAACCTCTTCCATTTCTTTTGTCATAATTAAAATAGGTTTTGTAATTGCTTTATTAACAAATACAATACCAATTACAAAAGCACCAATCATTATTACAAGGAATACAACAATTAATACTGAAGTTTCCTTCCATACTGCGTCTGTAATTGCTTTTTTAGGTATTGCTGTGTA
>NZ_LBEZ01000022.1:0-8273 GCF_013363245.1 Marinitoga sp. 1135
AGACACTTCGTCCATGAAGTGCTTCGCTTTCCAAAACCTCCTGTTTTTCCAACCCGAATTTTCTGCATTCCGCTTCGGGAAATTCTTAGTCTTCGTTCATATTATTTTTCTACTTTCTTTTATACAATCAGGCACTCTGCGATCCTTCACTCGCTTTTATTTTTTCCAACTGTCCTATAATCTCCATTTCGGGAAATTCTTAGTCTTCGTTCATATTATTTTTCTACTTTCATTTATATACTCGAAAGAAAACATGAATAAAAAGGTGAATGAAGGCTTGAAATTTCCCGAACGGAGATATTGCGTGAGCCGTAAAAATCACATGGATGTGATTTTTAGCGAAGCAGCACAGGAGGTGATGTCTGAGCGGCGGCGGCAAGCAATATTGGAGTGAGGAATAAGAAATTTCACCGCCTGAATGAACCTTTTTATGAATGTTTTCTTAATAAGAAATTTTTGGTCTTCATTGTTTTTATTTTTCTCAATCAACACCACAAAAGGACGAACATACATATTATTATTTCCAGGAAAATAATAAAAAAATCCTTGATTTTTAATAATTTTTAATATATAATAATTCGGAAAACTAATTTTTATGAGGTGATACCTGTGGATTCAAATTTAAGAAAATATCTCATAATAAACTCAATACCAGCATTTTCATTTATAACAATATTGCTTTCGCCAATGTATGCGAGCAAAATAGGCCTGAACGTATATGAAGCAAGTATAGTATTCTCTGTAGTATATGGAATACAGGCAATACTCACCTTTGCTCTTGGACATTTTTTTGAAAAAAAATCTCCTAATTATGGTCTTGCAGCTGGAAGACTACTATTTGCAATTGGTAATATAATTCTCGCTTTTGCATTTAATTCTTATATATATTTAATTGCACAAATAGTTATTGGAAGTATAGATATATTCTGGCCTCTTGTTAGCATGTATGAAAGGGCTATTGTTCCACCAAATAAAAGAGAAAAATTCTATTTTCTATTGCCTCTTATATCAGAATTTGTAAAGGTTTTATTATTTGTTCCAATAATATTCTTTATGGATTACGATAAAACATCTCTTAATTTTTATAGAAATGTCTTTTTATCTGTTTCGGCGTTAAATATATTATATGCTGTTTTAATGGTTAAATATCTTCCTTTTGTAAAAAGCGGAAGTGATTTACACGAAGAACATATGGAAATTCATAAACCCAATATAAAAAAATATATAACAGTCCTTTTAAACCAGATAATCTTTTTTGCAAATTTCGGTTTTGGAAGTTACTTAATCATATCATATTATATCAAAGATATACTAAATGCTGATGCAAAGGTTATGTTAACTTATGAGGTTGCATTTTCTCTCACAGTATTGACATCTGTTTTGTGGAAAAAATATATAAAATTAAAAAATGAAGATGCCATTGTAATTGGAACATTTATAATGTCATTGTTTTATGCTATGTTACTGGTAAAAGGATGGATACCATTTTATTTCTCACATGTGTTATTGGGTATAGGTTTTGTATTATGGATTTCGTCGAAAGAACCGTTAAAACAGGAATATGCACCTGTTAATTTTGGTAGATATGAAGGTCTTTTTAATGGAATTCAATTATTTTCAAAAATCTTTACACCTGTTGCAGCTGGGTATATAGCTTCTCAATATTCATATGATATGGTATTTACAATATCTTTCATTGTTTTATTTGCAAATTCAATAATAACTTTCTTTGGGTTAAGATATCCCTCCAGATAAATTCTAAGGTTTTTTTAAGGTTTGAGGTGTATAGTAGAATTGAAAAGAATTTTATTCAGAAGGAGGGATTGATATGAGAAAAGTATCATATCTTTTAGTGGCATTGCTTATATTAAGTTTTGCGTTGGTGGGATGTGTAAATACACAGGAAGAATTAAAAACAGAAGAAACATCTACAGTAAAAGTATTATTAACAGATATGCCTTTAAACACCATTGATAAATTAGACGTTTATATTGAAAGTTTTGGTTATAAATATTCAATAAATGGAACAAGTTATGATGGAACACCAGTTGAAATTAATAAGGCATATGACATTTTATCATTAGCAGGCACTGAAACATCATTATTTTCAATAGAATTACCGGCAAGCGCAGTGCTTTCTCAGATAACATTGACAGTAAAAGATGCGACAGTAACAATTAATGATCAGGAATACCCTGTTGAATTAAAACTCAACGAGATAAAAATTCAAAATGTTGACATTGAAATTGGAGAAGGTGGAGAATTAGTTCTTGATTTTGATGTTGTAAGATCATTACATGTGCAAGGAAATTTAACTTCTCCAGAAATTTTATTATCCCCTGTATTAAAACCAACATATAGAAGAGGTTTAGCAGACAATCATTATTTAATAAAAGGAGAAGTTGTTAATGGAACAGATCCAGTTTCTATGGCTGTTGTAACAATTAGTGATGATTCCACAATTTTAAGAGCAACATTAACAGATGATAATGGTGTATTCTGTCTTGGGAAATATGAAGACGGTAACTATACAATAGAAGTATATTCAAATATTGATGTAACTAAAGACCTTAGTGAATACACTCCAGATGCAACAGAAAAAATAATCGTATCCGGTGAAGATATCACAAATATAAAAATAGATATATCAAATCAGTAAAAAACTTAATTTGCCCGCTTTTTAAAAAGCGGGCAAATTTTTTTTATAAAAACTTGTAAATATTCTTTATTTTATGTTATAATAATATTATCAAAAAATGTCTATTTGTTTTATTTAAGATTAAATTCATCATATTTTAAAGGGAGGGATAGTATGAAGAAAGTATTGTTATTTGTTTTGATTACGTTATTTGTTGTATTTACTTTTGCTAAAAGTGTTGTGGTAGTAGGAACTACTGATAAGATTAGAACACTTGATCCGGCAAAATGTTATGATTATTTTTCAAGCAACATTCTTCAAAATGTATTGGTAGGTCTTGTTGATTATGAAGTGAATACTTCAAACCTTATTCCATCACTTGCAGAAAAATGGGAAGTTTCAAGTGATAGTCTTACTTATACATTCCATTTAAGAAAAGATGCAAAATTCGAAGATGGAACACCAATTGATGCAAAGGTTATGAAATACTCAATTGATAGGGCAATGAAATTAAATGGTGATCCTGCATTCTTATTAACAGATATAGTTGACAGCACAAAGGTTGTTGATGACTATACATTCCAGATTAAATTAAAATACCCATTCTCAGCATTTGTATCAGTTTTAGGATATACAGTAGCATGGCCGGTAAATCCAAAATTGTATCCAGAAAATTCATTCTATGAAGGAGCACCATCAGCATCAGGTCCATATAAGATAACAGAATGGATTAGAGATGTAAGAATTGTTCTTGAAAAGAATGACAAATATTACGGTCCAGCACCAAAAACAGATAAAATCATAATTACATTCTATGAAAGTGCAGCAACATTAAGATTGGCTCTTGAAACAGGACAGATTGATATTGCATTTAGACATCTTGATCCAAGGGATATTAGTGATCTTGAAGCAAATCCAAATATCACAGTATTAAAAGGTAGCAGTCCACAGATTAGATATCTTGTTTTAAATACAAAACAAAAACCATTTGATAATCCATTGGTAAGAAAAGCTATAATGTATGCTGTTGATAGAGAAAGATTAGTAGATGATGTATTTGTAGGACTTGCACAGCCATTATATTCAATGGTTCCAATGGGAATGTGGAGTCATAAAGATATATTCCCAAAAAGAAATTTAAATGCAGCCAAGAGATTATTACAGCAGGCTGGTTATTGGTTTGATAAACCATTGACAATAGACTTATGGTATTCACCAACACATTATGGTACAACAGAAGCAGATGTTGCACAGGTTCTTAAAGAAGCTCTTGAAGAAACAGGAATAATTAAGGTAAATATTAAATATGCAGAATGGTCAACATATGTTGATTACTTCTTAAATGGTGCAATGGGATTATTCTTACTTGGTTGGTATCCAGATTATATTGATCCTGATGATTACTTATGGCCATTCTTAAGTATAAACGGTGCAAAATCAATGGGTAGTTTCTATGAAAGCAAAATAACAGAAGATCTCATGAGAGCAGCAAGAGTTTGTGTAGATCAAAACACAAGATCAGATCTTTATGAACAGGTACAGAATCATCTTGTTGTTGATGTTCCAAATATCCCATTATGGCAGGGAGTAGCAGTTGTTGCATCACAAAAGAATGTAAAAGGTGTATTGCTTGAACCAACTCAGATCTTCAGATATTATTTAATCTACAAAAAATAATCATTAATTAAAACTCCCCGCCATGCGGCGGGGTTTTTAGAGAGGTGATAGTTTTGTCCTTAAAAGATTATATACTTACAAGAATATTACTTGCAATACCTATGATTTTTATACTTCTTGCAGTTATCTTTTTTGTTTTGAGGATTATTCCGGGGGATCCAGTTATGGCTATGATGGGTGGTAAAGCACCCCAAAGCGTAATTGATCAAAAAAGACATGAACTTGGTCTTGATAAACCCATTGTAGTACAATTTTTTGATTATCTTGGTGGATTATTGAGAGGTGATTTAGGAACTTCAACATTAACCTCAAGACCGGTATGGAACGAAATAAAAGATAGATTTCCTGCAACAGTTGAGTTAACCTTATTTGCCTTTTTAATTGCAGTGTTAATAGGTATATTCTGGGGAAGTGAAGCGGCGGCACATAGAGATGGATTTATAGATATTACAGCAAGAGTATATTCAGTATTTATATACGCCATTCCTGTTTTCTGGTTTGGTTTAATGATGCAATATTATTTTGGAATGATCTTAAGATGGTTACCAGTTGCCGGTAGATTATCTCCAATAGTATCTCTTGATACCAAAACAGGATTTTTTATAATAGATTCTATAATAACAGGCAATTGGGAAGCATTAATAGATGTATTAAAACATTTATTAATGCCTGGTATAACGTTAGGATTGGTTATTTCAAGTATATTTTTAAGAATGGTTAGAAATAATACAATTTTAATGTTATCCCAGGATTTTTCAACAGCGGCAAGAGCAAGAGGAATCAGTCAGAGAAGGGTTTTATACAAACACGCTTTAAGAAATGCCATGGTGCCTATTTTAACAGTTATGGGATTACAGCTTGCTATATTATTAGCAGGTGCTGTTTTAACAGAAACAACATTTTCATGGCCGGGACTTGGAAGCTATCTGGTAATGAAAATAAGGTATAGAGATTTTCCTGCTATTCAGGGAACAATAGCATTTTTTGCATTGTTTGTTGTCATTATTAGTATAATAGTTGATATTATCAATGCACTTATAGATCCAAGAGTTAGATATTGAGGTGATAATATGGATAAAGAATTTTATTCACATAAAATAGCATCTTTTTTTAAGGAATTATTCAAAAGTGGAACAGGATGGATTACATTTATAGGTGCAATGATATTAATATTTTATATTTTAATGGCAATTTTTGCACCTCAATTAGCTCCATATAATCCAATACAAAGAGTTGGAAGGGCTTTAAGCGCTCCAAACAGTCAATTTATATTTGGAACAGATAATCTTGGTAGAGATATATTCAGCAGAATATTATATGGTGCAAGAATAGCATTATCCATAGCATTTATTTCTGTTGGTTTTGCATCATTATTTGGAATTCCTCTGGGGTTATTATCAGGATATATAGGAGGGCCATTGGACAGAGTTTTAACATTAATTATGGATGCAATATATTCATTTCCAGGACTTATACTTGCTATTGCAATAGCAGCAGTGCTTGGACCAGGTATGATAAATATAGCGTTATCCATAGCTGTTGTATATACACCAACATATTATAGGGTAATCAGGAATCAGGTAACAGCTATAAAAAATGAGTTATATGTAGAAGGAGCAAGAGCATTAGGAGCAAAAAATTGGGAAATATTGTTTAAATATATACTTCCTAATGTTTTACCATCTGTTGTAGTTGTTTTATCTATGAATCTTGCTGATGCAATAATGACAGAAGCAGGATTGAGCTTTTTGGGGTTGGGAATTGCTCCACCAACACCAGATTGGGGTTATGATTTAAGTAATGGACAGAGATTTGTATTATCAAGAGCATGGTGGGGAATATTATATCCCGGTATGGCAATTATTACAATAGTTTTGGGATTCTCATTATTTAGTGAAGGATTAAATGAATATCTCAATCCTACTATTCGTGAGAGAAGGTGAAGCATTGTGATATTACAAATAAAAAATCTCAATATAAATTATGAAGTAAGAAATGGCTGGGTAAGTGCCGTTCAAAATGTAAATTTATCTATTAAAGAAAATGAAACTGTAGGATTAGTTGGAGAATCTGGTTGTGGAAAATCCACATTGGGTAAATCTTTACTGAAAATATTGCCTAAAAATGCCAGAATTGATGGTGAAATTTTATTTAAAGGAGAAAATATAGCTCCATATAATGAACGTCAGATGAGAAAAATAAGAGGGAAAAATATATCCATGATCTTTCAGGATCCAATGACTTCATTAAATCCAATTATGAAGGTAAAAGATTTATTTTTGGAAACTATAAAGGCGCATTATCCTAAGATTCCGGAAGATGAAGCATTTAAAATGTCAGCAAAAATACTTGAAGAGGTTGGTATAGATCCTGTAAGAATGAATGAATATTCATTCCAGTTTTCTGGTGGTATGCGACAAAGGGTTATGATTGCATTGTCTTTGGTCTTAAAACCAGATCTTGTTATAGCAGATGAACCTACAACATCTCTGGATGTTATTGTTCAGGCTCAAATTATGGAAGTTTTAAAAAAGCTTAAAGATGAACACAATATGTCCATGATTCTTATTACACATGATTTAGGTGTTGTTGCTGAACTGGCAGATAGAATAGGTGTAATGTATGCAGGTCATCTTGTTGAATTATCCACAGCAGAAAAGATATATTATGAGCCTAAACATCCATATACACAGGCATTATTAAAATCAATTCCAAATACTAACATTGATGATAGAGAATTAAGGTATATTCCTGGAGATTTACCGAATCTTGTTAAACCACCAAAAGGATGCAGATTTGCAAATAGATGTCCATATGCTACAGAAAAATGTCATAATGAAGTTCCACCAGATTTTGAAGTTGATGGAACAAGAGTAAAATGTTGGTTATATGAGAAGGTGAAAGCATGAGTACTCCATTAATAGAAGTAAAGAATTTAAAAAAATATTTTCCATTAAAACGGTCTATATCAGAGGTTATAACGAGAAAACCGCAGAAATTTGTAAAGGCTGTTGATGATATTTCTTTTGTTATAAATAAAGGAGAGACATTGGGATTAGTTGGTGAGTCCGGTTCTGGAAAAACAACCACAGGGCGTTTAGTTTTAAGATTGCTCGATCCAACAGATGGAATAATAAAAATAGATGGTGTTGATATCACATCATTATCTCAGGAAGAATTAAGAAAATTCAGAAAAAAAATTCAGATAATTTTTCAGGATCCAATGGCAGCATTAAATCCGTATATGAAAATAGGTGAAGCAATACGGCATGGATTGCAAATACATAAAATAGGAAAAACATATAAAGAACAGAAAGAAATTGTATATAATATAATGGAAAGGGTTAATTTAAAGCCAGCTGAGGAATATTATGACAGATATCCTCGTGATTTATCAGGTGGTCAAAGACAGAGAGTTGTTATTGCAAGGGCATTGGCATTAAAGCCTGAATTTGTTGTTGCAGATGAAGCAATTGCCATGCTTGATGTTTCTGTTAGATCACAGCTTTTAAAATTAATGATAGATCTTAAAGAAGAATTTAATCTCACATATTTATTCATTACACATGATTTAGCAACTACAAAATATATTTGTGATAGGATTGCTGTTATGTATCTTGGAAAAATCGTAGAGATAGGAACATTTGAGGATATTTATAGAAATCCTGCGCATCCTTACACAAAAGCGTTAATTTCAGCGGTGCCAGAACCAGATCCAAAATTAAACAAAGAAAAGATTATACCAAAAGGTGAAGTGCCAAATGCTGTAAATCCGCCAAAAGGTTGTAGATTTCATCCAAGATGCCCATATGCAACAGAAAAATGTAGAACAGAAGAACCACCAGTAATAAAGATTGATGATCAACATGAAGTAAGCTGTCATTTATACGCAAAATAATAAAAATAAATCCCCTGTTAAACAGGGGATTTATTTTTATAACGTTTAGATTTTAAATTG
>NZ_LBEZ01000024.1:0-3496 GCF_013363245.1 Marinitoga sp. 1135
AAAGCACCAATCATTATTACAAGGAATACAACAATTAATACTGAAGTTTCCTTCCATACTGCGTCTGTAATTGCTTTTTTAGGTATTGCTGTGTAAATCATCCAGTCAGTGTCAGCTATTTTTGAATAAAAAGCAAATATAGTTTTTCCATTATAAGTATATTCTACAACACCTTTTTTATCTGTAGCTTTCTTGAAAAATTCCATATCTTTAACATTTACACCCCATTTTTTAGGGTCTGAATGCATTAAAATAATACCTTCGCTGTTTACAAGGTAAGAATATTCTTCCTTGAATACTTTATCATTTCCAAAGAATGTATCAACCAGTTCTTTTATTGATAAATCAATTGCAATTACTCCAATAATCTCATTTGTTTGTGGATCTGTAACTGTTTTTGATACGGTAATTAATATATCTCCACTTGAAGCATCTGCATATGGATCGGAAATAGCAACTTTACCGGGAGTTTTCATTGCGGCTTTGTACCATGGTCTTGATGTTGGATCATAATCATCTGGCAATTCTGCGTCTGGCTTCATAAGCATTGTTTTATCCTTTAATCCAATATATACCGATGCATAATGATAATTATTAACAATGTTATCAAACATTTTGAGCATCCAGTTTCGTTCGTCATATTTATTACTGTAAGAACCTCTTACATTTGCATCGTTTGAAAGCATATCGGTAAGATTTATAATGGGTTTAAAATATGTTTCGAGTAATTTTGCATTGGTATCAGTAACCGAGCGAAGATGTTTTTTGTAATTTTCAAAACTTTTGTTGTAATTATTATATGTACTGATACCTGTAAATAATAACATTGGAAGAACAGAAATTAGGATGATAATAGCAATCATCTGCGCTTTTAATGACTTCATAAAGATTCCCCCTTTAAAAAATTTTTTTATTGATTTTTATTATTAATATTGATGCCTTTATATGAGTGTATGTATTAATATTTTATCACATTTTCCGGTAAAATAAAAATCAAAAGAAATAATATAAATTTAAAAAACTCCCCTATTTTTTTAAAAAAACAGGGGAGTTTTGCAAAAGTATTAACATATAAATATATATCAATACATTTATATCTTGAATTTTTTTATTAAATCTTCCAATTTCCTTACAGATTCTTCTAAGATTTGAGATGTTTTTAGCAGTTCTTCGCTGCTTTTTTCTATATAAACAAATTCGTCTTTTGATTCTCTAACATACTCGTTCACATGAAGAACATTTTTTGACGCCTGATCCATAGCTGCTGCCATTTCTTCTGAAGAAGCGCTCTGTTCTTCTGAACTTGAAGCAAGGCTATCAACCATACTTACAATATTTACAACAGAATTCTTAATTGCCTCAAATTCTTTTGAAACCTCTGAACTCTTTTCTGAAACCCTTTCTATAATTTTTGAAACATTTAATGATTTCTGGCTAACAGCATCTGCTTCGTCTTTTATGCCTTTTAATAAGTCAGAAATATTCTCTGTGGCGTTTCTTGTTTCTTCTGCAAGTTTTCTAATTTCATCGGCAACAACGGCAAATCCTTTTCCTGCTTCTCCAGCTCTTGCTGCTTCTATTGCAGCGTTTAAAGCAAGAAGATTTGTTTGTTCAGCGATACTTATAATAGTATCAACTATTTCTCCGATATTTGCAGATTTTTCCTGTAAATTTTTAACGCTTTTTGTATTTTCTACTGCCGCATTTCTGGCTTCAGTGGCTATTTCTAATATTTCTCCAATACTCTTTTCTCCTGATTTTACAGAATTTTCAACATCTGTACTCTTTTCGCTTAAATCCTGTGCTGCTGAACTTACCATTTGAGCCGCAGAAGCAACTTCTTCAACACCAGATGTTGTTTCTTCAATTGATGATGCAGCGTTATCAGATTCTGTAAGAGCGATATTTAAAGTTTCTTCGACCTTTTGTGTAACGTCCTTTAGTTTATTTGAGGCATTTAAAAGATTATTTTTTTCTTTAATCAAGTTGGAATTTTCTGAGATTATTGATTTTATTAATAATCTTAAGGATTTTCTCATATTTTCAAGTGAATGTTCAAGATGTCCAATTTCAGATTTTGATGTAATTTTTATTTCTTCGTTTAATATGCCGTTTTCAATTTTTTTGATGTTATCAACAAGTCTGTTTATGGATTTTGTAACCAGCACTTTCATTATGTAGAATATAACAAATACAATAATAACAAGAATTAATAATAGAATAAGAATATTTTGTATAGTGGAGTTATATAATGATTCATAAATCTCATCTTCATAGGCTGTTATTACAACATATAAGTCGCCGCTCATTTTTTTCACATAAGCGATTTTTTTGTATAATTTATCAGAATTTGTAGATTTTGGAAAATAATATTCATAAAAACCATTTTCCTTTTCAATGGCAAGATCAACAATTTTTTTACCACTTTTTGGATCAACAGCAGTAGCTTCCTTTCCGATTTTAGATTTGTCCTTATATATAAAATATTTTCCATCTTTTGTATATACTATAGGATATGTATTATCTCCAATATATGATGTTGAGTATAATTTTTCATATAATGAATCAAGGAATTTTTTCTTTCTTTCATCTAATTTTTTATCTATATCATCAATATAAATTCCAGTTCCAACCATCCATTTAAATTCAGGAATCCAGAAAGCAACACCTAATTTTGGAAATAATTTATCTTCTGGTTCTCCAGGTTTTGACCAGTGGAAAAGCAAAATTCCATCATCATTATTTTTATAAGCCTCTTTGGCTCTGTTTATTAATTCTCTAAGTATATATATTCCGGTTTTATCTTTTAAATCATATAAATTTTTACCTTCAAGAGAAGGTTTAGCAGCATGCATAATATTTACTCCGTGTTCATCGTATATATAATAATATCCAGTTCCATTGTCATATCTTATTTTTCGAACAGCTTCTTTTGCAAGATTTTGAGCTTCTTCAAAGGACATTTCACCTTTTTTTGCTTTTTCTACATAGCTGTTAATTATATCTTTCACAACAGCATTTAAGGTTTTTAACCTTAAAATAGAGGCATCCATCATCTCTTCTTTTAATTGTTCTGTTCCTGTACGATATGTTTCCATTGTTGTAGCAATGTTTTCCACGCTTTGCTTTAATACGCCGTTTTTTACATATTGATCTGTCAAGTTTTTAAGGTTTTTATACATTGCAATACCGTTTATCAAAAATCCGACAATGATAACAATTGAAACAGATAAAATAACCTTAAACCCCAGCGTTTGATGAAAATTTACCTTTTTCATATTCCACACCCCTTTGAATTTTTTTTAATATAGAGATATTTGTAAATATTATATCATTAAATTTTAAAAAAAATACAATGGAAAAACTTTAAATTTGCGTAACGAAAAATATTTTTGATTTTGAGTTAAATAAAAAAAGCACTTCGGTATTGAAATCCGAAGTGCTTTAAATTTTAAATTTTAGATTTTAAATTGTTTAATAAGAGTATTAAGTTCTT
>NZ_LBEZ01000030.1:0-1564 GCF_013363245.1 Marinitoga sp. 1135
TTAAATTTTTGATATAATATCTACGTAGATATAAAATAGAAAATAGATTCTATCTAACTACTCAGAAAATTCAATTTGGATTTGAGGATTGGTTGAATGTGTGGCATAATCTTTATTATTATCACCTGCAAATACCATTGTTGAAAATATTACTATTCCTATGATTATTAATATAGTGATTTTTTTCATATTTTCCACCTCCATTTTTGATTTTACCATTTCTAACATGGTTTTCAAGTCATTTTTCGGCTTCTGTAAATATGTTTATTTCAATATTTCAGAAGGTACCAAAACAACTTTTAAAAAATCGCTTATTTTATTAGTATTTTTAATATTTTATTACATAATTTAAATTAATATTTTATGATAATTAGAGTATTATTTGAATTTTTCTACTAATATAGTCCGTAATTTAATTGTAATAAATTAGCGCTGTAAATAAAAAAATACGATATGGTAAAAGTTATTTTAAGAAGGTGATATTTTGAATGAGTATAAATTAAAAGATATTATTTTCATAGTTCAATATGGTTCATTTTCAAGAACTATAATTAATTATTTACTGGATATACTCAAAGAGGAAAGTGTAAAATACTATTTATTACTATTAAAATCAATATGGGATTCAAAATATAGAAATGCTTTTAAATATGCTGATAAAGTTATTTCAACAACAACAACAACAACAATATTGAGAGAGCTTGCAAGATTTGAAAAGATATGGATATTGTCTTTAAAAAAGAAGAAAAACAATATGATTGAAGAAATTAATATACTCAAAAACAATTTACCTTCTCTTCCAGATTATGCAAGGAATCTAATAATTCCAGGATTAAATCTTTTAATTGAAAGGTTGGAAATAAATGAAAATCTGAGAATTTATAGTCAAAAATACAAAGAATATAAAAATCAACAATCAATAATAAAATATTCAGAAGCAAGAAAAGAAATAAAAAAAGAAAATTACAACAAAGCATATTATTTATTTATAGAAGGATATTTTCTTGCAAAAGACTTTCCACATCCAACTATGATGTGTAATGGTTTAAATGGTGCAGCATGGTGGATAAAAAAAGTAGATAAAAAGAAGGCTTTGATTGCTGCTGAGTTATTGGAGTATTATATTGGTTACTATTTTGAGGATTTAAATTATATTTATAACTGGTTTGATACTATTTTTGAAGTAAAAAAGATTAATAATGATATGCGTATTTCTGAAATATGTAATATAGTAAATGAACTAAAAAAGATTTTTCCTGAAGTAAATCTCGATAAGAAGTTTAATAGAAGCTTTTATTCAAAAGAATTTGAAAAAGAAATAAAGAAGAATTTTAAAGAAAATACTATTAAATTTAGAAAACAAAAAGAAGTAAATATCCCAATATTATTCTTCTCAGCATATACAGCATTAATAGAAAAACCATTTTTTACAAAGAGTCATATTTTGAAATTGACTTTTGAAGGAGATAAAAATAAGATTATTAAATTCTTCTCTGCTAATTATGAGAAGATGTATTTTTTTAATGTTATGATGGAGAATTTTCATGAGAAAATTCTCATAGAT
>NZ_LBEZ01000026.1:0-1908 GCF_013363245.1 Marinitoga sp. 1135
GGACTTGAGTGCTGATCTTCGAAAATTCTCTTTGAAAGTAGAAAAATAATATTCACTCAGACGGCAAGAATTTCTGATCCTTGCTCCATTTGAAAATTCGGGTATTCTCTAAAAAGTCAAGATATAAATTTTAAAAGTATGTTAAAATTTTTCTTTGATAATCTTAGAAAATTACCCCCTTTTACAGCTTTTGATGCTGTAATGAGTTTATTGGTATTTTACATTTTTTCTTTGATTTAATTTAATATATATGATTTGATATTATTCTCTAGAAATTTTATTATGCAGTTTTTAGATTTAAGTATTCGTAGTTAAATGTCGTTTTATTTTTCCACAATGTATATACCAGTTCAATTAGTTTTCTTGTTATTGCTGTTAGTGCTACTTTTCTTGGTTTTCCTCTTTCTATTAGCGATTCATATTTCGCCTTGTATTGTGGAATAGATTTTATTATTCTTTCTGCCCACAGTGAGAATATGCGTCTTAAATGACTGTTTCCTTTTTTAGATATTCTTTTGTTTTTTCTATATTTTCCAGATTGCGATATTGTTGGATCAAATCCTATATATGAAACAAGATGTCTTTTGGTTTTAAATCTTGATATATCTCCTATTTCTGATATTATTGTATATGGAGTTACTAACTCACCTGAATCTGGGATTGACATTATCGCTCTATACGCTTGATAATATTCGTTTTCAGTAATATTTTTATCTTTTCTATTTTGATTATTATTGCTTTCATGATTATCATAATCGCGTTCATTTTTATGTTTATTATTTTTCTCGTTGGAATCATTATCTTTGAAGTTTCCAATTAATTCATTTGCAATTCTTTGTATTTCTTCTTCCAGTAATTCAAGTTGTTCTTTATAATCTTTTATTAAAATTATTTTTGATTTAATCAATATTGCTGATGAGTCATGTCTAATTCCTATTGAAATTTTTAAATCGTTTATTACTTTTAATGCTTTTTCTTTATTCCAATTTTTAAATGAAGCAAGTAAATTAGTTGCTTTTCTTCTATGTTTCATTATTGAATTTAAAGTTGGATATCTTGATAATAATTTTAGTAAGACTGGTGAATCCATCTTAGAAAAATGATTTAACAATTCAGGCATATACTTTTTTAAGTCATTCTTTAATTGTGTTTTTAATGAACCAAGATTTTTAGCAATACTTTCTCTTGCTCTAAGTAAATTTCTCAATTCTAAAACCAAATCCTCAGGTTCAGATGATTTTATTACATAATCTTTTAGTATATATACAGCTTTAGCAATATTTTTTGAATCAATCTTATCAGTCTTTGAATGACTAAAAGATTTCATGAAGTTTTTAAGTGAATATGGATGTAAAACCAAAACTTGAATACCTTTTTTGTTTAAGAATTGTTTTAGTGCAACATGATAAGTTCCTGTTGATTCCATTGCAATCATATACTCGTCATCAATACCTTTAATCAAATCAAAGAATTCATTAAAACCATCATATGATTGTTTGAAAACATAGTGTTTAAACTTTTCACCATCAAATATGGCAACATCAAATTTAGTTGATGAAATGTCAATTCCAACAGTAATCATACAGAATACCTCCTTTTGCCATACGGCCGTGATTGATACAAGCTTAACGCTTAATTCTCTAAACCATGCTAAAAGGAGTGGATAATTACCCAGCCTCAAGCTTTTTAGCTTAGCCGCTCAGACTATCTTTCTCCGTATGATTGTTATTTGTTTTCAAAGAGCTATTTGTACTATTTTTCTATTTATATTTTACAACTTTAAAATCAAAAATATTATTATGTTCTTTGACATTTTTTATAATTAATTTTTATTAATATTATTTTCTATTTTTATTATATACGGCACGCTCAGACACTTCGTCCATGAAGTGCTTCGCTTTCCAAAAC
>NZ_LBEZ01000006.1:0-5341 GCF_013363245.1 Marinitoga sp. 1135
CCATCTTTTTCCCTTTTTGTCAATACTTTTTTCGTTACAGTATTCTTTCTGAATTTCTCTTTTTCATTAATAATAATTTATATTTATAAGTCCCAATCTACTTCTTCTTTTCCAAAATCAAATTCAACACCAAATGTTATAAATGATATAGTACCAAAATTTAAACTTATTGTATATGGTAATTTTACATCTTCAAAATCCATTTCATCTTTATATGCAAAAATGTTTAATGATAATCCATATTTTGCAAATAATGAAAGATTATTATCATACCTGTATTTTATTTTAAGTCCTGCATCTATTATATTTATATTTATCTTTTTCAATTGTTCATTTAAACTATCTATAAAATTTGTTTCATCAGCGGAAGAAGTATTATTATCTTCAGAAGTTGTATTTCCTTCACCAATACCTATATCTCCGCTTCCCTTAATATTAAACTTTTTATAAAAAACCATATTATATCCACCATAAAGAGCTAACTCGGTTTTTGGTTCTTTAATTAAATAAAATGCTCCTCCAATTCCACCATAACCTAAATTTACTCCAATTGAAAAATTAACATCTTTTTCTGCTCCAAGTTTAGTAGTTTCCATTTTAGCATTTAAACTTCCTGAAACTCCTGATAATGTTATATATGTTTCAAACATTCCTATATTATATCCAGCAACAAAATTATTATTCAAAACTGATATAGCATTATTTCCTGGATTATATAATCCAAATTCAAAGAAAAGATTTCCTGAAAACATCATTGTAGAAACCACTAAAATTGCAATAAATAAATAGACTTTTTTCATCAACCACAACCTCCTCATTTATTATAATAATTTTTTATTATGGATTTTTCAGGTGTGTTATGTCCTTCAATTTTTATAGCATATAAATTTCCATCCCTGCTTGTAATATATAAAATTCCATCTTTTATAATTGGACTTGAAACAATACCATATCCACTATTAAATATCCAATCGATGCTATAATCTTTATTTAATGCATAAACTTTAGAATCTAAACTTGCAAAGTATATATAACCTTTATCATCAAAGGTAGGTGTCGAATAAATTTCACCATCAGTTTTAAATTTATTTATTAATTCTCCTTTTGGATTTAAAACATAAAGATAATAATCGAGACTTCCAAAATATATATTTCCATTTTCATCTATGCTAACCTTTGTTTGTATAGAACTATTGGTTCTAAATTTAAATATTAACTTTCCAAATTTTGATATTTTATACAAATAATTATCATCGCTGCCTATATAAATATTTCCTTCTTTATCTATAGCTGGAGATGATTTTACAGATCCTCCAGTTTTAAATTTCCAGTTTAATTCACCTCTTTCATTAAGAGAATAAACATATGAATCTGAACCACCAAAAATTATATTTCCATTATAAAATGCAGGCATTGATAATATATAATCATTTGTTTTAAAGGTCCATAAAATATTTCCATTTAAATCTATTGAATATAATACACCTTTTGATGTGCCAACATAAATTCTGTTATTTGCTATTAATGGAGTTGAAAGTATTTTACCTTTCAAATTCAATTTCCAGTTTAAAGTACCATCATTTGTTATTGAATACAACCTTCCTGAGCTGTCTCCAAAATATATATTTCTTCCATCATCGGTATTTGGAGACGCAATAATTTCAGAATTTGTTAAAAATCTCCATTTTAAAACACCTTCAAAAGATACTGCATAGAAATATCTATCGTAGCTACCAAAATATATTCCACTATTTAATACTAAAGGTGTATTTTCTATCCATCCTTTAGTTTTATAATTCCATTTAATCTTACCATATGGATTTACAGTTTTAAAACTCCATATAGGCCCTTCTTTTACAGCGTTTCTGGAATCTTTAACTATAACCTTCCAATAATATGTAGTTTTTGGTTTTAATTTTTCAGGAGTATAGGTTAATGTGTCAACATTTCTCAATACTACTTTTAAATTATCTTTATCTTCTCCAAAAAAGACTGTATACTCCAGTTTATCTCCATCCATATCATAAGCCATCCAGCTTAAAGTTATATCCGTAGGAACATTTACCTCTCCATTGGATGGTTCAGGATTATCCGGACCAAGAGGCAACAAATTCTTAACTATTTTTATCTTTCCAACATTATAATTATTCTTTTTAAATGCTGGCCATTGAGCCTTTTCATTTAAACCCTTATCTTCTACGATAATAGAATATAAATTTCCACTAACATCGCTAAAAATCAAATTATTATTATCTAAAAGTAGATTAGAATCTATTATATCTTCTACTTTAAATTTCCAATTTAATCTTCCTCTTGTATCGAGACAATATATATTGTGGTCATAACTGGAAATATATATATTTCCTTTATCTCCCAATACAGCTGATCCAGTTATTATATATTGAGTTTTAAACTTCCACTTCAAGGTTCCATCAGAATTTATTGCGTATAAATAATTATCCCAACCACCTATATATATTGTGCCATTTTCATCAACTACTGGAGATGATTTAATATAACTTTCTGTTTTAAAACTCCATCTTAAATTGCCGTTATAATCAAGAGAATATACATATCCATCTTCACTGCCTATATATATATTTTCATTGTTATCCAAAGCTGGAGTTTGAGAAATTCTATTTTCAGTTTTATACTTCCATCTTAACGTTCCATCTCTATTAATTGCATATAAATAGCCATCCCAACTTCCTATATACAATGTTCCGCTTCTTCCGATAACTGGACTTCCGCTAATTGAATTATTAGTCTTAAACTTCCACTTTAATGTTCCATCTGGATTAACTGCATATAGATAACCATCCCAGCTTCCTATATATATTATTCCTTTATTATCAATTACAGGTGAAGCAGTTATAATATCTTCACTTTTAAATTTCCACTTTAAATCTCCATTTTTATTTAAAGCATATAAGTATCCTTCATTATTTCCGAAATAAATAAGATTATCAGCATATAATGGCGTTGACCATATTTTATTTTCTGTTTTAAACCTCCAGATTATAGATCCTTTTGAATCCAATTTATAAAAATATCCACTATCATTTCCAATGTAAATATTACCTTCATCATCCAGTACCCCATTACCTTTAATTCTATTTCTGGTATAATATTTCCAATTTAATTTTGGTTCATATTTAATCTTTATATCATATATCTTACTTTCGACATAATTTCCTTTTCCATCTTTTACTGCTATTTTTAATTTATATCTTTTACCAGGAGAAAATTCTGAAATTCTTATTTTATTTTCACTATAATTTTCTACTACTTTCTTTAAAGAATCTATATTATTTCCAAAATAAATATCATATAACAGAGGATCATTATCAATATCTTTTGAAGCAAAAACAATTGTTGAATCTTTTGAAATAGCCTCACTTATATCTGGAAAAATAATTTCAGGCTTCTCCGGAGCATGTGATGTAACAAAATCAAAAACATCGCTTTCATTTCTATTTCCAAGCTCATCAAAAACCTCAACTTTCCAGTAATATTGCTTTCCAGGTTCAAGTTTTTGATTTAAAGAAAATTCCGGTACATCTAATCCTTCAGCTATTTTTTCCAGACTATCAATAGATTGTCCAAAATAAAGATTAAATAATAGCTTTTTACTATCTTTATCTCTCGCAATCCATTTTAATACAGGAGATAATGAGACATTGGTATAATGATTAACCGGATTTTTTTCAACAGGTTTATCCGGTGCATAATTTACCTTAAATTGAATTATATTACTAAAAATAGAAAAATTGCTATCTTTTGCTGCTAATTTTAGGAAATATGATACATTTCCGTCTAAATTTTCTAAATAATAGCTCTTTGCTGATAAATTCCCAGCAATTAATTTTAAATTATTCTTTGATGTTCCAAAATATAAATCATATTTTAAATTCTCTCCATTTAAATCTTTAGAATCCCAGACAACTTTGATTTTATCTTTAATTAAAGTATTTGAATTATTAGCTGGATAGATAATTCGAACATTTACAGGTGGCAAATTAACATATTGCCTATTTAATAAACCATATGAATATGTCCAATACAATTCTTCTTTTCTTAGATTCTCAATATCAATAGAAACAATACTATTTTCAGATACAAAATAAATTTTTCCATCATCTAAAAAGATATTGGTATTGGTAATTTTTTTCTTAATTTCATATCTTGATAAATTCTTTTTATTAAAATCAAAAATAAAAATAGTTCCATCAATTGCTCCGGTAACAATTCCTTTATTAGTAAGAATAGATTTAGCAATTAAATTGTTTACAGATACTTTTTTAACAAGTTTAAAATTAGAATTGTACATATAAATATTGCCTGTAGTGGTAAGATAAATATTTCTATTTTTATCGACTAATATATTTAATAATATTCTATCGTTATCAAAATGCTTTTTCCAAATAGTTTTTCCATTAGTAGAAATAACATATAGCCATTTTGTACTTGTAATAACATATATATTCCCCAAATTATCTGATGCAAAATTACCAATAACACTTCCATTAACCTTAGAAGTAGCAATTCTATCGCCTAAAGAATTAAAAATATAAATATTCCCCTGAATATCTCCAAAAACAACATTATTATTATAGGTAACAAGCAATTTTGAAGTAACTGAAGTATTTAAACTATTTATCCAGACCTTTTTAAAATCAACAAATTTAATAATATTACCATTCACAGTTAAAATATAATATTCATCAAATGGAGTTAAAGCAATGGATTTAATATTATCCTCAAATTTAAAATTAAAGAGATTATTATTGGAAAAATTATAAAAATAAAGTGTATTGCCGTTAGAAAAAACAAGCTCAGATTTATTGGAAATGAGAAAGTTGCTAAACAAAGAAGATTCAAATTTTTTAGAAAAAATCATCTTAAAATCTTTAAAAACATATAAAGTATCAAGATCATGAAAAGCAATATAAGCTTTATATGTAATGAAAGAACCTCTAATTTTGGTATTAATATCAATAGTCTTTATATTAAAAGTCTGACTACTTAATGCAGCGTTATTGGATTTTGAAGTAGTATTCGAAGAAGACGCAATAAAAGGATTTTTAAAGATACTGGAAATATCAAAATTAAATAATCCATTAAAATAATTAGAAGAGCATGAACTTAAAACAAAGATCAAAAAAATAAAAATAATATAATTAATTATAAATTTTTTCATTTTAATCCCTCCAAATTAAATATATCAAAAATAATTATATCAAAAAATATAAAAAAATATATTTAATTTTGTATAAACTATTTATTAATAATAAATTATTAATAACATAAACAAAAACCCCCA
Source organism: Marinitoga sp. 1135 (assembly GCF_013363245.1). Taxonomy (NCBI): domain Bacteria; kingdom Thermotogati; phylum Thermotogota; class Thermotogae; order Petrotogales; family Petrotogaceae; genus Marinitoga; species Marinitoga sp. 1135. The sequence continues at coordinate 5,324 of NZ_LBEZ01000006.1, forward strand.
GTCTTTTGACTGGGGGAA
>NZ_LBEZ01000011.1:0-3847 GCF_013363245.1 Marinitoga sp. 1135
ATCTTGTCCTGTTATTCCGGTTATTATTGCTGTTTTCATCTATCTTTTTCCTCCAGTTCTTTTAGTAGTTTTTCATAAATTATTTCATGTTGTTTAACAAAATTTTCAACTGAAAATCTTTGTTTAAAATTAAATTTTTTATTATTTTAGTATATCTTCTGTTATTTTTGCACTAAATATTTAGGATAATTACTTAATGTAATATTTGTAACAAAAATTTCTTTTCCCATTTAAATACCTCACAAATCAATTATAATCTTCCAACTCCTTCATAAACAAATCCCATTTCTTTTATCTTTTTTCTGTCTAATACGTTTCTTGTATCTAAGATTATGTTTCCTTTCATTAGTTTTTTTATCATTTCTAAATCAAGATTTCTATATATATTCCATTCGGTTATTATCATTAATGCATCTGCATTATTCATTGCTTTGTATTCATTATCTACATATTCTATTTTATCTCCAAATATTTTTTTTGCATTTTCTATTGCTTTGGGATCATGAGCTATTACTTTTGCTCCTTTTTCTATTAGTTTGTTTATTATTGTTATTGCTGGTGATTCTCTCATGTCATCTGTTTCTGCTTTGAAGGCTAAGCCTAATATCCCTATTTTTTTATCTTTTAAGTCCATATATTTTTCTAATTTTTCTACCATTCTTTCTTTTTGTTTTTCATTTGCATTTATTACTTCTTTTACTAAGCTCATATCTACATTGTTTTTTCTTCCTATTTCCACTAATGCTTTTGTATCTTTTGGGAAACAACTTCCGCCATATCCTGGTCCAGGATGTAAGAATTTTGGACTTATTCTTCCATCCATTCCCATTGCTTTTGCTACTTTATGTACATCTGCTCCTACTGCTTCACAGAGATTTGCTATCTGGTTTATAAATGTTATTTTTGTTGCAAGAAATGCATTTGATGCATATTTTATCATTTCTGCCGTTTCTAAGTTACACCATACAAATGGTGTTTGTATTAGGTATAAGCTTCTATATATATCTTCCATTATTTCTTTTGCTTTTTCGCTTTCATATCCTATTACTACTCTATCTGGATGGAAGAAATCATATACTGCTTTTCCTTCCCTTAGGAATTCAGGATTACTTACTACATCAAAATTATCTTTTCCTGATTTTTCTTTTATGAATTCTTTTATTTTTCTGTTTGTTCCTACTGGTACTGTTGATTTGATTACCACTACTTTATAATCATTTAAATTCTTTGCTATTGTTTCTGCTACATCAAATACATAGCTTAAATCTGCTTCTCCATTTTCTTTCGGAGGTGTTCCTACACCAATGAATATTACTTCTGATTCTTGAATTGCTTTGTCTATTTCTGTTGAGAATTTTAATCTTCCACTGTTTAGATTTCTTGTTAAGTATTCTTCTATTCCTGGTTCATATATTGGACTTATTCCCTTTTTTAGATTTTCTATTTTGTTTTTATCTATATCAACACCAATTACATGGTTACCAAAATCAGCTAATCCTACCGCTGCTACTAATCCTACATATCCTGTTCCTATTACTGTAATTTTTCTTGACATTTTTCTCATCCCCTTTTAATTAATATATCATAAAAAATTATTTTTTTTATAAATTTTTTTATATTAGATTTTATATATTTGCTTTTAGACATATAAGAGTCTCTTGCCTTTTTTACTATTATTTTATTTATTTCATCAGAAAATATAAAACTCCTTTTGGTATCACTAAAATCTATTTCCATCCTATCATATTTCTCATTTACACCACAATGTACCCCTGTACCATCAAATCCTATATTTTTAATTTTAGATTTTACAGGATATACGGTTAACATATCATATTTTGATTCTGAATAACACCATCTTATTGCCCAAGAATCAATTTTTCCTTCCATTTGGGCTTTAAGCATATTAGAAAGATCATAACCTCCACGATTAAATTTATTTTGTAGTAATTTATTATCCTTAAAATTTGAAAAATCTTTTACATCCCAATCAGTTTTATCCCACCTATCTTTCCAGGTTGCCCAGCCCCAGCTACTACATCTATAAAATAAATATGTATCATATGAATAATTTTTAGGATTTTCAATTGGATATGTAAAACCCGAAATAGACCAGATCTTCTCACTTTTTTCATAATAATCTAAAGCTTTATTCATATATACAAGAAAATTTTGTGTTGTGATTAAATCATCCTCTAACACAATAACTTTATTATATTTATTTATTATTTGTGTAACTCCAGAAATTATAGAATTTGCCAATCCTTTATTTACTGAAGATTTATAAATTGTTACGGACTTAAAATAATCCTTTTCTTTGATTGAGTCAATATAATTTCTAACCATATTCACCTTAACTTCTGATTCTTTATTTTTAGGCCCATCCGAAAAAATAAAAACTTCTGATTCTTTTGCTAAATAGTTATTGGCTAAAGCTTCTATAGTTTTTTTAGTATGTTCAGGACGTGCGTAAACAAAAATAATAATTGGTGCTAACATTTTCCCACCTCATCAATATATGTGATAAAATATTAATTTTTATAAACATTTATTATCTCTTTTAAAATATTATTTCTTTTTAATCTTTCATTTTTTAATTTTACATTTTTCAAATTATTTAAACAATATAAAACTCCATCAGCTAAATCCTTAGAGTTTTTATATTTTGCTAAATATCCATTTTTTTTATGTTCTATAATATCTTCTACACCAGTATTTTCAAACCCAACGGCTGGTGTTCCACAAAAAATTGCTTCATTAAATGTTTGACCGAATGCCTCTTCTAAAGAAGGTCCTACAAAAACATCAGCCGCATTATATAATAATGAAAGTGTATATTCATCGTGTATCTTTCCCATAAATCTTGTTTTAAAAGGTAGATTTTCTATATCTTTAGAATAACTTGCACCAAAAACTAATAATTCAATATTTTGAATTAATCTTTTTTCTTTTTTTAATATTTCAAGAGCTTTTTTTAAATACTCCCATCCTTTATATGGCGTTTCAGTAGCAGAAATAGCTCCAAATAAAATATATTTTTTATTTTTATTTGAATCTAAATTTAATATATACCTACTATATTCTTTATCTAAAGGTTTAAAAATTCTATCATCTAAAATATTAGGAATAATTTTTAATGGATATTTTTTTAATAAATAACTCTTTTTTACTTCATTTCCAAGCCAATTACTCGGAGTTATTATAGTTAAATCTTTAAAAGATCTATAAACCTTTATTTTTTCGTTAAAAATTTTTCTTGAAAGATCATTTTTTTTATTAGAATCTAACATTAAACAATTTCCACATTTATTCATATAGTTTGTACATCCATATCTTACATGACATCCACCTGTGAATGCCCAACTATCGTGCAATGTCCAAACCATTTTTTTTTCTAATTTAGCTAATTTTCTTAATACTTTCAATGATATATAATTAGAATTTATCCAATGCAAATGAATTACATCAGCTTCTAAAACACTTGGATGCTTTGAAATATCTATTCCATATCTACCAGTTGAAAAAATAATTTTGTTTTTTCTATTTCTATATTTATATAAAATTATTTTTTCTTTTAAACTTCTAATTTTTGAATATATATGTCTTTCAATATTTCCTTCTCTTGCAAGCTCTATATTTAATTCATCAGTTCTTTTATTTGCTACAATCATTTTGGATTTTATTCCTTTCTCCAACAAAGCTAGATGTAACCTATGAGCCGCTATGGCGGCTCCTCCACCGGTATCCGTTGTATTTATATGCACAACTTTCATCTTATATTCTCTCCTATAATATTCAAAACTCTTCTAATCCCCTCACTCAACTCAACACTATACTTCCAACCTAA